>SLIH01000475.1 GCA_007135745.1 Halomonas sp.
GCCGGGGTGACGCCACCGGACATCCCTCACATTGCACTGTCCATCGGCGAACCCAAACACCCGTCTCCGGCCTTTGTCCTGGATGAAGTGCTGAACGCCCTGCCCCGCCTGGCGTCCTACCCGACCACCCAGGGACTGCCCGAGCTGCGCGAGGCCATCAGCGACTGGGCGACACGGCGTTTCCGGCTCCCCCGGGGTTCCCTGGATCCGGAGCAACAGGTTCTGCCGGTCAACGGCACCCGAGAAGCACTCTTTGCCTTTGCCCAGGCCGTCATTGATCAAAGCAAAGACCCGCTGGTGCTCTCGCCCAACCCCTTCTATCAGATCTATGAAGGCGCCGCTTTTCTGGCCGGTGCCACACCCTGGTTCATTCCCGCCGCTGAGGGCGTGCCCGCCTATGAACAGGTGCCCGAGTCGGTGTGGAAGCGCTGCCAGCTGCTTTATCTCTGCTCACCCGGCAACCCCAACGGCGCCGTCATGGGCACTGCGGATTACCGGCGCCTGCTGGCACTGGCGGATCGCCATGACTTCGTTATTGCCGCCGACGAATGCTATTCCGAGATCTACCCGGAGGAAGCGCAGCCCCCGACCGGTTTGCTCCAGGCCTGCGCGGAGCTGGGTCGAACGGATTACGGTCGGTGCATGGTGTTTCACAGCCTCTCCAAACGAAGCAACCTGCCGGGGCTTCGCTCGGGATTCGTGGCCGGTGACACCCGACTGATCAGCGCCTTTCTGCGCTACCGAACCTATCACGGCTGCGCGATGCCCATCCATCACCAGCTGGCCAGCATTGCCGCCTGGAATGACGAGGTACACGTGCGGGAAAACCGGGCAGCCTATCGCCGCAAATTTGAACAGGTCGTCCCCATACTGGCGCCCTGGCTGGACGTCTCCGCACCCGAGGCCGGCTTCTATCTCTGGCCTGAAACCCCCATGGACGACCAGCAGTTTGCAAGGGAGCTCTTTGCGGAACAGAACGTCACGGTACTGCCGGGCAGTTACCTGTCGCGGGAGCAGGAAGGCCATAACCCCGGGTGCAACCGGGTCCGGATGGCGCTGGTGGCCGAGGAGTCGGAGTGCATCGAGGCCGCCCACCGCATTGCCACCTTTCTCAGTCAACGAACCTGAAAGTGCATAGGAAAACCCATGACCCTGAAACTTCACGGCATCAGCAACTGCGATACAGTGCGCAAGGCGAGACGCTGGCTCAAGGAAAAGGAAACGGAACACGAATTCGTTGATTTCCGCAAGGACGGCGTCACCCGTGAACAGCTGGTAGACTGGTGTGGTCAACTGGGCTGGGAATCCGTACTCAACCGCCGCGGCATGACCTGGCGCAAGCTGCCGCCGGAAGAACGTGAACCGATGGATGAGCCGCGGGCCCTTCAACTCATGGAACAGCACCCGACGCTGATCCGGCGCCCGGTGCTTGTACATGATTCAGGCGTACTCATCGGCTTCGATGAGTCCGAATGGGAACGGACATTGACCCTCTGAGATCACTCATCGCCCATTATTGAACCCAAACAGATCAGGAGCAGACACAGGTTATGAGCTTTGCATTCGGCATTGGCGTTGGAACCCAGAACCAGCAAAACGAATGGCTGGAGGTTTTCTATCAGCATCCGGTTCATCAGCCGGATCCGGAGCTCGTGCGCATCGTGCGCGATAGCACCGGGGAAGCGGAAGGCAACATCGCGGTCAAGGCGGATGCCAACCAGCTTCAGGCCCTGGCGGACAGCCTGGAAGAAGCCGGCTACGAGGATCAGGCGCGCCTGGCGGATCAGACCAGCGAGAGCTCACGCCCCGTCGTCATCACGCTGCTGGAAACCGACGAAAAATCCGCCACCACGCCCGAGGTTTACCTCAAGCTCCACCTGTTGTCCCATCGTTTCGTGAAGCCTCACGGGGTGAATCTGGAAGGTATTTTCCCACTGCTGCCCAACCTGGCCTGGACCAACGAGGGCGCCATTGATCTGGCGGAGCTGTCCCAGCGCCAGCTGCACGCACGCACGGCCGGCGGCACCCTGGAGGTCAAATCCGTAGACAAGTTTCCGCCCATGACCGACTACGTGGTGCCCTCCGGCGTGCGCATTGCCGACACCGCCCGCGTCCGCCTGGGTGCCTACATTGGCGAGGGCACGACCGTTATGCATGAGGGCTTCGTCAACTTCAATGCCGGCACCGAAGGCAAGTCCATGATCGAAGGTCGGATCTCGGCCGGCGTGGTGGTGGGCGAAGGATCGGATCTGGGTGGCGGCTGCTCCACCATGGGCACCCTCTCCGGCGGCGGCAACATCATCATCTCGGTTGGCAAGAACTGCCTGCTTGGCGCCAACGCCGGAATCGGCATCCCGCTGGGGGACCGCTGCACGGTGGAAGCCGGCCTCTATATTACTTCGGGCACCAAGGTGCGGGTTCTTGACGAAAGCAACGAAGCGGTTCGCACGGTCAAGGCCCGGGATCTGGCCGGACAGTCGGATCTGCTGTTCCGTCGCAACTCCGAGACGGGCGCGGTGGAATGCAAGACCAACAAATCCGCCGTGGCGCTCAATGAGGAACTGCATGCCAACAACTGACGCCGACTCCGCAACGCTTGATCTGGCCCGAGAGCTGATCAGCCGGGCCTCGGTGACGCCGGATGATGCCGGCTGCCAGCCCCTGCTCGCGGATCGCCTTGCGCCGCTGGGATTCGTTGCCGAACCCATGCGTTTCGGCGACGTGGACAACCTCTGGGCACGCCGAGGGGATGCTGAGCCTCTGATGGTCTTTGCCGGTCATACGGACGTTGTGCCGACCGGCCCCGAGTCCGAATGGGACTCTCCGCCTTTCGAACCAACCCTGAGGGACGGCTATCTCTACGGGCGCGGCGCGGCAGACATGAAAGGCAGCGTAGCCGCCTTCGTAACAGCCTGCGAGCGGTTTATCGGAAACCACCCGGATCATGGCGGCTCCATTGCCTTTCTCATTACCAGCGACGAGGAAGGCCCGGCCAAAGATGGCACCGCACGGGTAATCGACGCCCTGCGCCAGCGCAACGAGACCATCGACTGGTGCCTTGTGGGGGAACCCTCCAGCACGGAGCAGGTGGGCGACGCCATCAAAAACGGACGCCGGGGCTCACTGACCGGACATCTGCGCGTGCGCGGCACCCAGGGGCACGTGGCCTATCCGCAGTTTGCCGACAACCCGGTGCATCGGGCGGCTCCCGCACTGGCGGAGCTGGTCGCCACCCAATGGGACCAGGGCAATGAATTCTTTCCAGCCACCAGCCTCCAGATCACCAGCATCGAGGCCGGCGAAGGGGCAAGTAATGTCGTGCCCGGGGAGCTGCGCGTCAGCTTCAACTTCCGCTTCTCCACGGAAGTGACGGCGGGCACCCTGCAGGAGCAGGTGGCGGCCCTGATGGCCCGCCATGATCTGGACTTTGAGCTGGACTGGCACCTCAGCGGCCAGCCTTTTCTTACCGAA
>SLIH01000123.1 GCA_007135745.1 Halomonas sp.
GATCGGAAATGCGTAACATGTTGATTGTAGCAGCTCTGCTGGCGTCGGCGCCCGTCACATCCTGGGCAGGTACCACGGACTTTCAATCCTGCATAGCCGACCTTCAGCGCCAGGCTGAAGAAGCGGGTATTGATTCCTCACTGGCCCAGGAGGTACTGGCCAGCATTGAACCCCTGGAACGGGTCATTGAACTTGATCGCCGGCAACCTGAGTTCACGGCAACCTTCGCCGACTATCTGGGGCGCCGCGTGACCAATGAGCGTGTGGCGCAGGGGCGGGAACTGCTGGAGGAACATCGCACCCTGCTGGAATCCGTGACCCGGGAGACCGGGGTACCGCCGCACTACCTGGTCTCCTTCTGGGGACTGGAAACCAATTTCGGCAGCTATTTCGGCCGTATGCCCATTCCGGATGCCCTTGCGACACTGGCCTGCGATGAACGGCGCAGCACCTACTTCACATCGGAACTCCTTGACGCCCTGCGGATTCTCGAACGCGGGGATATCTCCCGCGATCAGATGAAAGGCTCCTGGGCCGGCGCCATGGGTCATATGCAGTTCATGCCATCGGTGTACCTTAAACACGCCGTGGATGGCGATGGGTCCGGACGTATCGATCTGTGGCAGAGCATTCCCGACGCCATGACCTCGGCGGGTCAGTTCCTCAGGAGCCTGGGCTGGAATCGCGGCGAGCGCTGGGGCCGTGAAGTCATTCTTCCCGAGGGTTTTGATTACCACAAGGCGCAGGGACGGAATCAGACCCGGTCCCTGGCAGGCTGGAGAGAGCTGGGAATCACGGACGCCTTTGGCAATCCGTTGGCGGACGTGGATATGGAGGCCGCCCTTCTGCTGCCTTCAGGCCACGAGGGGCCAGCCTTTCTGGTGTATGACAACTTCCACGTCATCATGGGCTGGAACCGCTCCGAATTTTACGCCCTTGCCGTAGGGCACCTGGCCGACCGCATCGCAGGGGCCGGTGAGCTGCAACGCTCGCCCCCGGACCATGAACCCCTGGATCGTGATACCGTTAAACGCCTTCAGAAGGCACTCAACGAACGTGGCCATGATGCAGGGCCCGAGGATGGCATTCTCGGACCCGGCACGCGCAGTGGCTTGCGTAGCTTTCAGAACGAAGCAGGGCTGAAGGCGGACGGCTACCCTGATCCGGAATCACTTTCGCGATTGGGACTGGAGAGCTGAGCGCGGATTCGGTCGATACGCTGATCCTTCTCGCGCCAGATCTGGTTGATCCAGTCCTGAAAGGCTTGGCGGAATTCAGGATCATCGCGATAATCCCCACGAACCCAGTGCTGGTCCAGAGGATACTGCCTGATATCGATGATCACTTCCGGAATACGGTTGAATAGGAAATCCACGAATCCTGGAACCCCGCCGGGATAGACTATGGTGACATCCTTAATGGTGTCTATCTGATCCCCTATGGACGCCAGTACAAAGGAAATGCCCCCAGCCTTGGGCTTAAGCAGGTTCCGGTAGGGGGATTTCTGGCGGGCATGCTTTTCCGGGCTAAACCGCGTGCCCTCCGGAAAATTGATGACGGTAATGGGCATGCCGCGACATTTTTCACAGGCACGCTTGGTGATTTCCAGATCCTTTCCCTGCTTCTCCGGATGTTTCTGGAGAAACTCTTTTGAATACCGGTGCATCAAGGGATATTCCAGTGCCCAGCAGGCCTGGCCGATCACCGGAATCCAGACCAGCGTTCGTTTCATGAAAAACTTGTAGTAGGGAACACGACCATTCAATGCCCAGACGAGCGCGGGGATATCCGCCCCGGACTGGTGATTCGGAAGGACCAGATAGGAGGTGTCGCGTCGCAGGGAATAGTCCCCCTGTACCCGCCACCGGGTGGTAAGAAGTCGATTCACCAGGAAGATATTGACGGCGCACCAGATCTCCGCGATCTGCATGGCCATCACCGCACAGCGGCGTTTCAACCGAAACGAGGGCAGGATGAGTTTGACGAGCGTAACCAGCATCAGCGGCCCGATCAATATCAGCGTATTGAGCGTCATGGCCAGCAGAAGCAGGATGCCACGGACAAAGTTCAGCATACCCCTCCCACATGTTGTCCTTCACGTGACGCAAGTATAGCCGCGCCATTGGCCATCCGTCAGAGCGGCACTCGGCTACCAAGCAACCGAGCGGCTGCTTCCACGCTTGATGATGGGCGTCTCATGCTCCCAAACGGCCAGTCCATCGCGCAGGTCCGTAAGCACCAGCTGGAAGTAGTATTCCACCTGCTGGGTGCGGGAATCACGGCGGATGTTACGCTGCATAATCTTTCCGGAGAGGCCATAGTCCGGGCTGATGAGTGTGCCTTTCTCGACTTGGGTGTCTTCCCGGAATTCCTCGGAACCACGCAGGCGCCGGACCTCGTCGATAAGCTCATCCTGCACCCCTTCGGCGGAAATGGCCGAAGTCGTGACGACCTTGCCGCTCTGAAGCAGCTCGATACGGATCTTGCGCACCAGCTGGTCCGTATCAATGCGCTGCATGGTGTCGTTGGTAACCCGGGAAACCGCCATCACATACCGTCGGCCTTCGGGATGATCAACCTGGCCGGATTTAAGCATGGATTCAACCGCTTCCATGGCAGCGTGCTCAAAATCCCGGTACTCCAGCTCCAGCGTGGGATCAGCGTCATCCGTCTCCCGATCAACAATGACGGTGCGTTGTCCGCACCCCGCCAGGGTGAGCGCCGAAACAAGAACCAGCAGGGTCAGAAACCGCATCATCGTGTCCTCTCTTCAATATACAGTCGGAAATCCACTACCTCTTCCCGGGGGGCAATTCCTTCAATGGTGAAATACCGCAGTCGATCCGCCACGGCCCGTGTCTTGCGCGACATTCCGGTCTGAACCTGACGCCCCTCCGCATCCAGCCAGTCAAACTGGTAACTCAGCGGAATAACCCGGTCGACCCGGTTACGACCGGTCAGCTGGACTTCCAGCAGGCCCGAATCCCCCCGGCGAACATGAAGATCCTCCACTTCAATCGCACCGCTGAGCGCCGGATCCATTTCTACCTGCTCCGGATAATCCATGCTGGCACAACCGGCGACCATCGCCATCGCACCAGCCACTGCCAGATTCCTGAAGGCCTGCCGCATTGTCTCTGTCCTCATTTTGCCGTCCCCAGAGGGATCACCTCTACCATCGATTGCGCCGTTACCGTCGGCTGACGCACCCAAATCAATACAAAGCGTTCCTCCGGCATCAGAATCTCACGTCGTTCACCGGCCCAGTTCAGCGTGACCGTTTCCCCCGGCTTGTGATGCCAGCGCCCCACCTCAAAATGCTTCGGCAACGCCGACCAGATACGGGTATCCGCCTGGGTGCTGAACAGCTGGTAAAGCAGACCCACAAAACCGGCAAAATCACCA
>SLIH01000255.1 GCA_007135745.1 Halomonas sp.
ACCGCCCGGGCCAGCTCGATAAAGCGCTCGCCGAAATCTCCGGCCGCCTCCTGTTCACGAATGTCGTCTTCGATTTCCCAGAGCTGTTCATTGACCGACTTCAGCTCCTGGCGCTCCTGGGCCACCTTACTCGGATCTTCCAGCGCCTCTTCCCAGACCTGGCTCAGCTCTTCGAGTTCCCGACGGACGTTTTCCAGCTTGGACGGGTCCGTAATCCGTTCGGATTTGATTTCCAGAATCGTGATCTTGTCCAGTACCTCGCCAAAAGATACCGGCACCATCATTACGTCTGCCATAATCCCTTCACTCTTTCTCTGTTCAGTTGGCGGGCACCACCCGCAGAACTTCTCCATCGGCATGGTCGGTGAGCAGGTAGAGCGCCCCGTCCGGCCCGGTACGCACATCGCGGATGCGACGCCCCAGTTCCTCCAGAATACTTTCCTCACCCACCACTCTGTCTTCTTCCAGCATGACACGTTGCACCTTGCGTGCGGCCAGCGCGCCATTGAACAGGTCACCCTGCCACTGGGGAAACAGCTCGCCATCATACAATGTCAGGCCGGAAGGCGCGATAGAAGGTGTCCAGTCAACCAGTGGCGACACCATGCCGTCCTTCTCCGTGAAGGGGGTTATGCGCGCCCCGGTGTAATCGACACCATGAGTCACCACCGGCCATCCATAATTCTTGCCCGGCTCGATGATGTTGATCTCATCTCCGCCTTTGGGCCCGTGCTCATTGCTGAAAACCCAGCCCGTGCGAGGATCGTGAATGAGGCCCTGAGCATTGCGGTGGCCATAGCTGTAGACCTCATCGGCCGCATTCGGATCATTGATAAAGGGATTGTCCGCCGGTGCCTGTCCGTCCCGGTCAAGCCGCAGCGTGGTTCCCAGATGATTGGAAGGGTCCTGGGCCTCCTCCCGATAATCGAATCCATCGCCCATGGTCAGCAACAGGGTATCGTCCGGCAGAAACACCATCCGCCCGCCGTAATGGGCGCTTCCGCGCTTGGCAGGTTGGGTGCGGAAGATCTCCTCAAAGTTGCTGAGTGTGTTATCACTCAGCTCTCCTCGACCGAGACACAGATGATTGCTGGTTCGGGTACCGCAGGCATAGGTCAGGAATACCTCGGCCGACTGTTCGAAATCCGGCGCCAGCACCACATCCTTGAGTCCGGCCTGCCCTCCCACATGAATGTCATCCGGCAACCCTGCAATGGCTTCTTCCCGCAGCTGCCCCTGGGGATCGATCAGTCGCAAACGCCCCACCCGCTCGGTAACAAGTCGGGATCCGTCCGGCAGGAAAGCGATGGACCAGGGATGCTCCAAGCCCTCGACCACAGTCTCCACGCGATAGTCCGCCGCATTCACGGAGGCAGGCAGAACCATTACCAGGAACGCCGATAACAGAGTCAGTTTCTTCATGGGCATTTCACTCAGTCGAAAATCAGGTCGGGGTCACGGAAACGCGAAAGCAACCCATACAATAGCCCGCCAACGCCTGCACACGCCATAAAGAGTCCGGTTCCAACCCAGGTCCGGGTCGCAGCAATCAGTGTCGGTGGCGGGGTCAGGTGGTCCAGGAGCATCACCACACCAAGCATTCCCAGTGCGCCGGCGACGGCAAAGACAAACCCCCGCGACGGAATCCACCGGAGCAAAACCGCGGCCACCATGAAGGCCACCAGAAAAGTGGGCGCTGTGACAACAGCCATGAACGCCCCAAAACCCACCAGATCCAGCGCGACCGTCTCAACCCAGTGCACCGGCTCCAATGCCACTCCCATGGCCTGCAGGGCCTGAAGATTGGCCAGACTCTGCACCACCGAGGTGAGTACCGCGGTAATCAGGACAGCCAACACCCATGCAGGCAGGCACTTGAACAGCAAGTGTTTCATAATCAGTTCCCGGAAGGTGGTTTGCCGTTATCACTTTCGCTGCCATTGTCGTTGGCCAGCGAAAGATGGGAGGTATCCGGAATCATCGGCGGGGGTTCTTCCCGGGACTCAACCAGCTCTTCGCCGGGTGGAGCGATCGTCCAGCTATCAATGTTATCGAATACCGGCGATTCCTCCTCGCGGGTTTCACTGAGTTGCTCTCCGACCCGTCCCAGACTGAGGTCACTGCCGGCCAGAATGGTATCCACTTCTTCTCCCGCTACGGGGAGACGATCCCCTGGCTCAACTTCGACGCCGCCACCTGACCCTGAAGATGCCGGACGCGCCGGCTGGTCCGTTTCAGGCGCAGGGGGCGGGGCCGAATCCGTCGCTGGCGACTCGCCCTCCTGTCCCGGCATGGGTTCAATATGACAGATAATGCCCTTCTGCTTGAGAACGCCCTGATACTTCTGGGCGGTGGGACCATCCAGCCTGTTTCGGATGACCACGCGGCCACCGCTGAACATCTTCTGAACCTGGGCATCACTGGCCTTGAACAGGGCTTTGGCATTCTCGCGGGCGGTAGCCCCATCCACACCGGGAACACACTCGCCCTTGAACACCAGCTGATACATCATAATGCTGCTCCGTTGAATCTATTGAAGGAAGCATAGCTCAGGATAGCGTTCTGTTCAGGACTGTCGTACAGATCCATTAGCTGTGCGGCGGTTCGCATAAAGAGTTGTTAAATGCAAATCCATGAAAAACGGCGAACAGTTTAATATTAATCCGTCGCCAAGCGCTCCATAATTCAGGCAGTTGCCGGCATGTGCCGGAACCCGTCAACAGACCGATGAAGTGAAGCAGAGGGAAGAGGTCATGACACTGGCACCATGGATGAGAAAAGCACTGCTTGCTTTCTGGGGCATGGGGATGACCGCGAACACCGCCGCTGCCGACGTGACCGATGAGCTGAGCAACCAGCTCAAACAGAATCTGCCGTCCATCGAGGCGCGTTTTGTTGGCCATGAGACGATCACCACTCGCGAACGGGCCGCCCCCAAGACCTATCTGCTGCTGGACTTCCGCTATGACCAGATGCCCGAAGAGCAGGACCTGCAGGCCAGCATTCACAGTATCTGCACGGAAGTTCTGCACAATCAGGAATTGATTAGTGACCTTTCACGCCATGGTGTGCATATGGTTTCCGTGGCCTTTGATCGGCACCACCAATACGATTGCCTCTAACCTGGCGCAAATAAGCGCTAAGTATTTCAGGCCAGTATGCGTCCGCCAGCCAGCTCATCCAGAAGGTGCTGTACGCGGTCGAGCTGGAACTCGGTGATCGCCGTATCCAGCTGAACGGAAAGATCCAACAACTCCTGGACATCAAGCTCCCGGGCCACCCCGCCGACGCGATGGGCGAAAGCCTGCAGGGCTTCAGGGTCTCCGCTTTGCTGTAATTCCCGGGCTTCCGGAATCAGCAGTTCCTTCAGCTTTTCTTTCAGCCGCTGGCGCTGCGTATCGCTATGATGCTGCCAGGGCGTCAGGCCCGTCTGGGATTCTTCGGCGGCCGAGCCGCGGTCATCCA
>SLIH01000012.1 GCA_007135745.1 Halomonas sp.
AGGTAGAAAATCTGGCAGGCAATGACCGTGTTCACAGCCGCAGTGCGAGCCGTCTCGATGCCCATGCCGTCCTGAATGTGCAGGTTGAAGACGCTGAGGGTGGCCGCAAGGATCAGAAACGAGACGAAAATCACGCGCCAACTCAGAAAAGGGGTAAATATAGGTTCTGCCGGCGGTCGAGGCGGACGCCTCATGACGTTTGGTTCTGTGGGTTCCATGGTGAGCGCAAGGGCCAGGGTGACCGCAGTGACCATGTTGACCCAGAGTACCTGAACCGGGGTGACCGGCAATGTCAGGCCTGCCACCACGGCCGCCAGAATAAGCAACGCCTGCCCGCCATTGGTTGGCAGAATGAACATCAGCGATTTTCGGATGTTGTCATAGACACCCCGTCCGGTTCGGACCGCGCCGGCTATTGTGGCGAAGTTATCGTCGGCAAGAACCACCTCGGATGCTTCGCGAGCGGCTTCGGTTCCCCCTCGCCCCATGGCGACACCAACATCGGCACTGCGCAGGGCGGGTGAATCATTAACGCCATCGCCGGTCATGGCCGTAATCTGATTGTTTTTCTGCAGGGCCTGCACCAGGGTCAGCTTGTTTTCCGGGCTGAAGCGTGCGAATACGTCAATCTCCACGGCCGCTGCTGCGATGCCGTCTTCATCCAGCTGTTGAAAATCCGCGCCCGTCATGCCTTTCCGGGTGTTCCTCAGCCCAAGCTGCTCTCCAATCGCCAGGGCCGTTCCCAGATGATCTCCGGTGATCATCTTGACCCGGATGCCCGCTTCCCGGCATTCGGAAACGGCCTTTATTGCTTCGTCCCTTGGCGGGTCTTCCAGTGCGATAAGTCCAAGCAGAACAAGCCCTTCTTCCGCGTCCTCCTGTTTGAGTACCGTGTGTTGTGGATCAACGCGTTTCATGGCGAAGGCGAGGGTGCGACGACCCTGACGGGCATAGTTGTGCACCACCTCTTCCCAGGATCTGGCGTCGATTGGTCCATCACCGCCGTCTTCCAGACAGACTCCCCGGCACATCGGCAGAATTCGTTCGGGAGCTCCTTTGACCAGAATGCGTGCGTCATCGGCGTGGTCGTGGTTGAGTGTGGCCATGTAGCGGGTGTCGGACTCAAAGGGGATATAGTCTGTCCGGGTCCAGTGTTTGCGAAGTTGTCGGGTGTCGAGTTCGGCTTTGTCGCCCAGAATCAGCAACGCCGCTTCCATGGGATCGCCGGCAATGCGAATGCCCTGATCCGTATCCTTGAGGTGGGAGTCGTTGCAGAGAATGCCGGCCAGCAACAGATCATCAAGCGCCCTGTCATCGCCGGATGGATTCGATTCGGCCGTAATATCCCCTTCACGGGTGTAGCCGGCGCCGGTGACCGCGTAGGCGTGGGAGGGGGTCTGTATCCCGCGCACGGTCATTTCGTTACGGGTCAGCGTTCCGGTCTTGTCCGAACAGATCACCGTAACCGAGCCCAGAGTCTCCACCGCAGGCAGGCGCCTTATGATTGCATTGCGACGCGCCATGGCCTGAACACCGATGGCCAGCGTGATGGTGATAATGGCCGGAAGGCCTTCAGGGATTGCAGCTACCGCCAGGCTTACTGCGGCAAAGAACATCTCGGCCGCCGGCTGTCCGCGCCACAGGGTGCCTGCCAGATAGGTCAGGGCGGCCAGTGCCAGTATGAGTACGGTCAGCTGGCGTCCAAACTGGTGGATTTTCCGCAGCAGGGGCGTCACCAGTTCCGGAGCGTTCTCCGCGGCCTGGCTGATCCGCCCCAATTCAGTCGCCTCTCCGGTACCGGTCACCAATGCGTGTCCCTGACCAGCTGTTACCAGGGTGCCCGACCACACCATGGACAGTCGGTCTGCAATGGCAATGCCGGCCTCGACCGGGTCGGTGCTCTTGTCCACGGGCACGGATTCACCGGTCAGGCTGGATTCGTCCGTGCGCAACCCTTTGACTGCCAGCAATCGGGCATCGGCAGGTACACGGTCACCGCTTTCGAGAAGAATAATGTCGCCAGGTACGATTTCTGCGGCATCCACTTCATGGTGTTCACCATCTCGAAGAACCCGGGCCCGGGTGGAAAGCATCCGCCGGATGCTTTCCATGGCCTGTTCAGCTTTACCCTCCTGGATAAAGCCGATGATGCCGTTGATGAGAACGACGCCAAAGATGACGGAAGCATCGAGCCATTCCCCAAGCGCAACCGTGACCAGCCCGGCGGCAATCAGGACATGAATCAGTATATTGTTAAACTGGACGAGAAAGCGCCGTATTACGCTGCGTTTGCGAACTTCCGGAAGGCGGTTTTCTCCGTAATAGTCACGGCGTGAAAGAACCTCTTCGTCGTCGAGGCCCTGTTCGGGGGTTTGCAGAAGGGAGTGGGCTTTCTCGGTCGTTATCGACTCCCACTGCTGGTCTTCCTCCAGGCTTGGGTACGAAGGTTTCGTCATCCGGGGGTCCTTTAGCGATTGTTTCCATCTCAAATCACCTTCACACGTACAACCTCGTTATACTCATTCAAGGATTGATGATCAATGAGTTTCATGGGGGCAGGCGGGTGCGGGAAATCCGTTTACTGAAAGGCAGAAATGGGGGAAGGGAAAGCGATGGCAAATGAGGCTGCCGTGTACGCGTCGGATCCCTCCTTTCTGCTGCTCGTTGGTACGGTGCTGTTGCTCGCGTTGGCGGCACAGGCTGCCGGGCACCTTATGCATGTTCCTCGCGGCACCCTTCTAGTGGGGCTGGGTTTCCTTATGGGCCCTGAAGTTCTGGGTGTACCCTTTGAGGTGACCGCGGAGCAGGTCTCCGCACTGACCATCATGACCCTGTCGATGGTCGGGTTTCTCCTCGGAGAACGGCTGGCGTTGAGGGAACTGCGCGAAACCCGTGAAGCCCTGGTTATTGGCTCTGTGGCGACGTTCTTTACCGCTGCACTGGTTTTTCTGGCGGTGTGGTTGGTCAGCGGGAGCCTGGCTGCGGCGCTGGTTCTGGCGGCCATAGCGCCGGCCACTGCTCCCGCGGCGACGCTGGATGTACTGCATGAAGCCGGAGCCCGTGGGCCGCTGCCGCGGATTGTCAGCCAGATCGTGGCTATAGACGACGTCTGGACCGCTGTACTCTATGTGCTGCTGATCGTGTTGGCTGAACGATTGCTCAATCATCACGTTGGTTGGGCGGCGCTGGGAGTAGGGCTCCAGGAGATAGTCGGTGGCGTACTGCTTGGGGTAGCTCTGGGGTTGCCCATGGCGTGGCTCACAGGGCGGCTGCGCCGGGGTGAACCCTCCCTGCTTGAGGCCATTGGGTTTGTGTTTTTGGGAGCCGGCCTGGCGGTCTGGCTGGGTCTTTCGTATCTCCTGACCTGCATCACCATGGGTGCCGTGGTTGCCAACGTTGCGCGCCACCACGTGCGCCCTTTCCGCTCGGTGGAGGGCATTGCAGACCCCTTCATTTTCATA
>SLIH01000042.1 GCA_007135745.1 Halomonas sp.
TCAGAGACTTGCTGTCGAGATCCTTGAGTGCCTGTGCGTCCGTATTGGCACAGAGAAACTCAACTCCCTCAACATCACTGCTCAGCATGTGGCGCACCGCGTTACCACCGCCGCCGCCAACACCGACGACCTTGATAACCGCGCTCTGCTCTACGTTATCTACCAGTTCAAACATCTCCCCTTCTCCTTCTGTTTGCGTAGCGGCTTATGCACCGCTTTTTTCGTTAATTAATTACTGCAGGTCTTCAGAAATTCCCGGTGAACCAGTTCTTGATTCGTTCCAGGAGCGAGCCTTCCGATTCAGATCGATGGGACGGCCCCTGCCCCAGCTCGATCTGTCGGAAGCCGTACATCAACAACCCGGCGCCCGTGGCGTAGATCGGATTGTTAATGACATCACTCATGCCCTGGACGCCACTGGGCGAAGCCAGACGCACCGGGGCATGAAAGATTTCCTCGGCCAGCTCAACGACGCCCTCCATCATGGAGGAGCCGCCCGTCAGCACGATGCCGGCCGGAATAAGATCTTCGAAACCGCTGCGGCGAAGCTCCGACTGCACCAGGGCAAAGAGCTCCTCGTAACGGGGTTCGACCACTTCAGCCAGGGCCTGACGAGACAGGTCCCTGGGCGCGCGATCACCGACACTGGGCACCTTGATGGTCTCATCGGCACCGGCCAGCTGGGTCAGCGCGCAGGCGTATTTGGTCTTGATTTCCTCAGCGTTCTGCGTAGGTGTTCTCAGCGCCATGGCGATGTCATTCGTCACCTGATCCCCAGCAATGGGAATCACCGAAGTGTGGCGAATGGCGCCGGCGGTGAAGATGGCGATGTCGGTGGTACCACCACCCACGTCCACCACGCAGACTCCCAGCTCTTTCTCGTCTTCGGTCAGAACGGAATAACTGGAGGCGAGCTGTTCCAGGATGATGTCGTCCACATCGAGCCCGCACCGACGCACGCATTTCTCGATGTTCTGGACGGCATTGACGGCACAGGTCACCAGGTGCACCTTGGCCTCAAGCCGTACCCCGGACATCCCCAGTGGCTCCTTGATGCCTTCCTGGTTATCTATGACGAACTCCTGGGGCAGGATATGGAGCACCTTCTGGTCCGCCGGGATGGCAACCGCCTGAGCCGCGTCGATCACCCGATCAATGTCGGCCTGGGTCACTTCACGGTCGCGGATGGCGACAATGCCGTGAGAATTGACGCTGCGCACGTGGCTGCCGGCGATGCCGGCATAGACCGAGTGAATGCGGCAACCCGCCATCAACTCCGCCTCTTCCACGGCCCGCTGAATGGCCTGCACCGTGGTTTCTATGTTGACCACCACGCCACGCTTGAGGCCTCTGGAGGGATGGGCACCAATGCCAACCACCTCGATGCTCCCGTCCGGATTGCGTTTACCCACCAGCGCCACCACTTTGGAGGTGCCGATGTCGAGTCCGACAATCATGTTTTCTTCTTCTGCCACTGGCATGCTCTCAGTCCTGCTTTTCAACCCTGATTGTGATCGCCGCTGTCCGCGACGCTCCCGGTATCTCTCCAGCGCACAGCCACGCCATTGCCATAACGGGCGTCCACCCGCTCCACACTGGCTGCCACGGGCGCCAGCTGTGATTCATAAACCGCCAGAAAACGCTGGAACCGCTCTTCGGTGCGGTCACGACCCAACGCAACATTGATTCCATTGTCCAGATGCAGCGTCCAGGCCCCTCGAGGCTCCAACTCCAGACTCGCAAGGCGGAGATCGTATTCCCCCAGAGTCCCGGCAAATGCACGGGCCTGGCGGAGCACTTCCTGCTCACTGCCACGGGGTCCAGCCAGGGCGGGAATACCGCGAACCTGTGCATTGGCCGGCTTGAACACTTCACCATCGCGATTGAGCAACGCCTGCCCATTCCAGTACGCCACAGGATGATGCTCGATGACGTCCACATTCAGTGTTCCCGGCCATTCACGGCTTACTGCCGCACTCTGGACCCACGGCAGCGCCTCCACCTGCTCTTTCACCCGCGACAGATTGGAGGCGAAGTAGCTCTGCCCCAACAGGGGTTCCAGCGCATCCAGCAGTTCACTCTGTTCCATCCGCTGCAGCTCGCCTTCGATATGGATCGCGGTGAAATCGCGATCCATCACCGTCAAAGCCTGCCCCACGGCCCAGGGCATCATCGCGGCCAGGAACGCGACAGTCATACCCAGCGACACCTGAAACCAGGGCACTGATCTGGCCAATGCAGCAACCAGGCCCAGCATGATCGCAAGCGCGGAAGGATCCGCCGAGGCGGATGTCGCACCCCGAGTCTTGCGCCGCTGTTCGCGGGTGTCGCGAAGCTCCATGGGCCATGAGCGATTCATTGCGAATCCTCCAGCGTCTGCATCAGGATCCGTACCGAGAGCTCGTTAAATCCGATGCCCACTGCCTTGGCCGCCATGGGCACCAGGCTGTGGTCCGTCATGCCAGGTATGGTGTTGATCTCCAGCAGCCAGAAACGCCCTTCTCCGTCACGCATGACATCCACCCGACCCCAGCCGGAAGCATCCAGAATCCTGAACGCCTCCAGCGACAGTTCCTTGAGTGCCTGCTCCTGCGGCTCATCCAGACCGCACGGCAACAGGTAGTTGGTGTCATCGGAGAGGTACTTGGCCTCGAAGTCGTAAAAGGCATGGTCGGTGGTCAGGCCGATGGCCGGAAGGGCCTCCGAACCCAGAATGCTGACGGTGTACTCTCCACCCTCTATCCACTCTTCCACCAGCACCTGTGGATCATGAGCGCAGGCCTCGCGGAAGGCCTCTTCAAGCTCGGCCTGGCTGCTGACCTTGAAAACTCCGATGCTGGAGCCTTCACGGGACGGTTTAACGGACAGCGGTGGGTTCAGCGCGTCCATGATTCCGGCCGCCTGGCCGATATCGGTCATGAGGCGAAAAGCCGGTGTGGGAAGTCCGGCACCGGCAAAAACATATTTGGTGCGAAGCTTGTCCATCGCCAGCGCGGAAGCCAGTACACCGCTGCCGGTGTAGGGCAGCCCCGCCTGCTCCAGGATGGCTTGTGCCGTACCATCCTCGCCGCCGCGACCATGAAGCGCGATAAAGCAGCGATCGTAGCGACCGGCCGCTGCCAGCTCCAGCAGATCCCGCCCCTGGACATCGACACCTTCGGCATCCACCCCGGCGGACTGCAGGGCCTGAGTCACCGCCTGCCCGGTTTTCAGCGAGATGGTCCGTTCCGCGGAATCGCCACCCATAACCACGGCTACCCTGCCAAGCGCCTGGCGGGTCTTTTCATCAATTCGGAAGCCGCTGTTATCCATGGCTGCCTCCCGTAATACTATTGGCTGCCAGACGCGCGGCAATGGCGCCGATATCGCCGGCACCCTGGGTGATCAGCAGATCACCGTCCTGAAGAAAATTACCCAGCAGTTTTTCCAGCTCACGGGCATCCTCGACAAACA
>SLIH01000162.1 GCA_007135745.1 Halomonas sp.
AAAGCCTGGACGCCTACGAATGTCGGCGCGGCGCGGGCCGGGAAACCCACCTGATCGTCCAGCGCCTGGGGCACATCGTGCCAGTGGCTGAAAAGACACCCGGACCCACGGGCTTCGCGACCGAGCGTTTCCTGCAGTGCGGCGATCAGCGTTTTGAAACCTCACACCTGATGCATGAATTCCTGGACTCGCGGCTGCGCGGTAACCCGAATGCCCTCGAGCTGCCGAAAACCTGTATGACCATTGAGGGGCGCGACGGCATTACCGGTGACAACATCGTTCGCGGCGGTGACCTGTTTACTCCCGAAGACCAACTGCTGCAACCGGTGGAGGATTCCCTGACGCTGCTCGATCCACCCGAACTGGACGATTCCGGCAACCTGCCCGCGGACTATCTGGAGCGCGTCTCACCGAGTCTCACCATTGAGCTTTTCACGGCGGATCGCGACCTGAACCTGGCCGGCATTCCACAGGTGTCCCTGGACGTGGAAACCATCTCACCGGCCGATCCCACGCTCTTCCTGGGCCTGAAGGTCCGCCCGGCCGACGGAGAAGCCCCGACCCTGATTCATAACCAGGTCATCCCGATTGTCGGAACCGGACCCATCAGCGAAGAGCTGCCCGGCGTGACCTTCCCACTCAACGCCGGCGACGAGGTATCGCTGGTGGTTTACACCTCTCACCCGCTCTACCTCTACAACGACAAGGAAGCCCAGAGCACGCTCAATGCGATCACCCTGAGCAACATGATGGTCCGGCTGCCGCTGCTGGACTGAGCCCTGCAAGGAGGCTCGCTCCTTCTGAAAAACACTGACAAGAACACGCAAACGGGGGATGGCAGCATCCCCCGTCGTGCAAGGAGGACTCACGATGCATCAAGCAATCCGACTGGCCGCCGTAGGCCTGACCCTGCTGTTTCTGGTCGCCTGCCGCAGCTCTGACAGCGACCCCGCCGAATCCCAACAACCCGAGGCCAGCCAGGCCCAGCAACCGGCCCGCATCACCGTCACGGATGCGACGGCGCGTCAGGGTGAGGTGGATACCCTCGATTTCACCATTGAACTGCAGAACAGTGAGCACAATGGCGTCACGCTGGAGGTGGCAACCCGTGACGACACCGCTGTTGCGGGAAAGGACTATAAAGCCTTCGACAAGAGCGTCGAAATCGAGCCCGGACAGGATGCCACTATCGTGTCAGTCCCCCTGCTTAACCGGCGGGTTCTCGTTGAAACACAGGAAATGACCCTGGAGGTCCTTTCCAAAGGCCAGCCCGCGGCCAGACCCACTACCACATCCGGCCCGCCGGAAGGTCGCCCGGGAAAGCACAAAGCCACGGGGCGCATTGAACCCAACCCCGCCTTCGCCGACCTGATGTGGGTCGGCGCCACCAAGCGCACCATCACGCCCCATGAGCACCACATTGACGGCGTTGAGGAAGAGCGGGTTGCCGGCACACCCCACCACCAGAAGTTCAATCTCGGCGGATTCGGCCTCAATCCCCTGCAGAACTATCCCGACCCGCTCGGTGGTTTTGGCGATGAGCTGGTGGAACCGGTCGGCGACCGGGTCTACACCAACCACCAGGGTCATGAGGAACACACCTGGCTGCGGGCCATGGTGCTTTCACAGTCCGATGAAGACGGCCAGGAGCGCCAGATTGCCTTTATCATTCTGGATGCAGTGGGTGCCGGCAATGTCATTACCAATGACCTCAAATCTGCCGTATCCGCAGCGACCGGAATTGCGCCCGAGAATGTCATTTTCGGCAGCACCCACAGCCATGCCGGGGCCGACCTGCAAGGGCTGTGGGGTGGCGTCCCCCAGGACTGGATCGACAATGTTCTGTATCCCGCCGCGGCGGCCGCGGTCAGCGAAGCCCAGTCCAACCTCTGCCCCTCGGAGCTGACCGTCGCCCAGGGCAAAGTGCCTGATTTCAACCGCCACCGGCGTTTGGAGGTGGATATCCATGCCGAGGCCGACCCTCACCTGACCCTGCTTCAGGCCCACTGTCAGGCGGGTCCCAATGCAGGCGCCGTCAGTGGTAGCCTGCTCCAGTACAACGCCCACCCCACCAACATCGGCACCAGCGCGCATCACGATGTGCCGGAACTGGATGGACGCGTGGCACACGCCGACTACATCCTGGGCGCGGTGGAGCAGGTTGAGAAAGAATCAGATGGTGTTGCCCTGTATTTCAACGGCCCCATCGGGGATGCGTCCAATACCGGCCCCGGCGGAGAGAACCGCTATGAGCGCTCGCGCAACCGTGGCAGCGCCATTGCCGAGGCTGGCCTGGGGCTGACGCCACGCCCGCTTGAAGCCAGCCTGGAGGTGCGCCATGAACAGGCCCTGCTGCCCGTCACCAATCCCGCCTTTCTGGCCGCGGGCGCACTGGGCTCATTCAACCGCTACTACGATTTCCTGATGCTGCCCACCGGGGACATTCCCTTTATCGGGCCGGAATTCGAGAACCTGCCCCAGCTCACCCCCACGGCGGAAACCACTGTGAGCCGAATCACCATCGGCGGCTCCGAAGATGGCCTGGAAATCGTCACCATCCCGGGTGAAGCGACCAACACCTTCGGCGAGTACATCCGCACCCTCGCCGACACGCAAGTGATGCTGCTGGGACTGACGCAGCAGGCCTTCGGTTACATCATCCCGGAAGAAGAGTTCAATTACGTCGACCCCACCGGCGGCAGCGGTTTTCTTGTGCCCTTCACTGACTATGAAGAGTTCCTGTCCCTGGGCCCCCTCACGGCACCCCTGCTGCGGTTACAGGGCTACAACCCGCTGTTCGATATCGACACGGACGACACACGCAACCTGCCGCCCTGGCTGACACCCTGCATGGAGGATCCTCGTCATCCGGACTGCATTCTGACTGAGATCGGGCAGAACCTGGATTTCATCCAGCGCGGTTACGCGGAGCAGTGCCATGATGCCGACCTGCCATCTGAGTTCTGCGCCCTGCTGAACCCGGACACGCCCCTGCGCGAACCCTGCCTGAACGCTGGCTTCTCCGAAGACTTCTGTCGCGTCTTCGGCCAAGGCGAATCCGATGATCAAGACCCCGCCGAACTGGAGGAACCCAGCCTGGCGACGCAGGAACTCCAGACCCAGACAGCCGGCTGCGATCCGCTTGACCCGGCCCACTGCCTGTATCCCTTCCCCAGCAATCATTTCACCCGCGAGGTGGCGTCGCACCAGATCGGCGGTACCGAGCGAGGCGGAACGGGGCGTCGGATCAACTTCTCCCCCCTGGGCATGCCGCGCAACATTGCCGGTAAGCCCATTGATCCCACGGAATGGAACCGTAACGATGGATTCTCCCCCGGCCAAATGCTGACGGCCTACGTTCCAGACCTGGCTCTGGTGCCTGATGACAACGGCGCCCCCAAAGGAACGGTGAAAAACGCCGTGCCCCTGAATGACCT
>SLIH01000367.1 GCA_007135745.1 Halomonas sp.
CAGGATGTCCGTAAGGCGCTGATGGAACGCGACGCCGACTTGCGTGAGGTGCTGGACAATGACCGCGTGCTGGTGGCCGTCAATCAGGCCATGGCGCGACCCGAGACGCCGGTTGGCGATGGGGATGAGGTGGCCTTCTTCCCCCCCGTCACGGGAGGCTGAGCATGATCTCCATCATCACCACCGCCCTGGATACCGCACCGGCCATGGCCGAGCTCGAAGCCGACCGCCCCAGGGTGGGGGCCGTCTGCACCTTCACGGGCCTGGCCCGGGATTACGGTGACCGCGAGGGCGTGAACCGACTGTATCTGGAACACTACCCCGGCATGACCGAAGCCGCCATTGAATCCATCATTGATGAGGCGTTCCAGCGCTGGTCGTTAATCCGGGCGCGCGTGATTCACCGGGTGGGCGAGATGGCGCCGGGAGAGCGCATTGTTTTTGTGGGTGTGAGCAGCAGCCACCGCCGTGATGCCTTCGAGGCGTGCCAGTTCATCATGGACTACCTCAAAACCAGCGCACCCTTCTGGAAGAAAGAAGTCACGCCCAAGGGCGAGCACTGGGTGGAGCAGAAGGACTCCGACCGCGAGGCCAGCGAACGCTGGTGATCCCAGACTCAAAGTTTTTTCAGATCGTCCGGTTCATTGACGTTGAAAAAATCCGCGGCCAGATCCTCACAGTCGACCCAGATCGGGGATAACGAAGCTGCAAACCGCCGCGCGCGACGTTCGCCGCAGCCGAGAGCCTTCTCCAGCGCTGCGAGGGCATCGACCGGATAGTAGCCGTGCAACGGTTGCTCACCGCTCTCCAGTCGGGTCAGGCGTGCGCGTCCGGGTTCATCACGGGCACCGTCCACGAGTCGTGCAACCCATTGCGGCGAAAGGCGTGGCGTATCACAGCTGGTGACCAGGATCCCCGTGCAGCCGTGGCTCCGCGCCCAGTGCAGTCCCTCGCAGAGCCCAGCCAGAGGCCCCTGTTCGGGGAAAAACCGATCCGGGAGCACCGCATCCGCCATAGCCTGATATTGATCCAGGGCCTGATTGGCACTGATGGCGATGGCATCCAAACGAGTGGCAAGAGCCCGCACCAGATGGCGGGCAAAAGGCTCACCCTCGAGCAGGAGGAGCCCTTTGTCACAACCACCCAGCCGCTCTCCCCGGCCACCCGCCAGTACCAGGCCCGCAAACAGGGGCTCCTGCGTCATTCGCCACCTCCATGACCAAAAAAAGCCACCCGCAGGTGGCTTTCGAAGAGCTGGTTATTCAAGCAAGCACTCAGAGATTGCTGTCCAGAAATGCTGTCAACTGGGACTTGGAAAGCGCGCCCACCTTGGTTGCGTCCACGTTGCCGTTCTTGAACAGCATCAGTGTCGGAATACCACGAATGTTGAATTTGGGTGGTGTCTGGGCGTTTTCGTCGATATTCAGCTTGCAGATCTTCAGCTTTCCGTTGTATTCGTCGGCAATCTCCTCCAGCACCGGTGCGATCATCTTGCACGGGCCACACCATTCAGCCCAGTAATCGACCAGTACGGGAACGTCCGACTTGAGAACTTCGCTTTCAAAACTGCTGTCGGTCACATTTACAATGTTTTCACTCATGGCCCTTTCCCAAATTTACCTGTATTGCCGAACCTCCCTCTCGGGGGCCCGGATCGAGACCTCTCATGCCGTGGAACGACTGGTGAGCCCGCTTCAGAACTCCCAGGGGTTACTGCATTCTGTGTTTATGGTCAGTGGACAGCGAACCACCGCCCCTGTTACACCTGACGGCTTTCGGGTTAACCTTCGCATGGGAAGAGCGCTGCCCCGAACGTTGTGTAGGATATAAGGCCAGCGAAGAGGATTTCAAGCTACGTGAACGCACCCAACACCTCCAATGACGGGCCCGACCTGCTGGCCACCATCGATCTTGGATCAAACAGCTTTCATATGGTCGTGGCCCAGGTGGTTCAGGGCGAGATCCGCACCATGGAAAAAATGGGGGAGAAAGTTCAGCTGGGTGCCGGCCTGGACGAGCAGAACTACCTGACTCCCGAAGCCCGTGAGCGCGGCCTGGCCTGCCTGGGTCGGTTTGCGGAGCGAATCCGCTCCATGAACGCGGAATCCGTCCGTGTGGTGGGCACCAACGCACTGCGGGTTGCTCGTAATGCCAATCGCTTTATCCGTGACGCTGAAAAAACACTCGGCTGTCCGGTGGAGATCATTGCCGGGCGGGAAGAAGCCCGTCTGATCTATCTGGGCGTCTCCCACACCCTCTCCGATGATCTGGGCCGACGGCTGGTCATTGATATTGGTGGTGGCAGCACCGAATTCATCATCGGTGAACGCTTTGAGGCGCGGGAAATGGAAAGCCTGCACATGGGATGCGTTTCCTTCCGCAACCGCTACTTCCGCGACGGCAAAATCTCGCGCAAACGCATGGACCGGGCCATTGTGCACGCCCGACAGGAGCTTCTGAATATCCAGCAGCGTTTCCGCAACCTCGGCTGGGACAGCTGCGTGGGCTCCTCCGGCTCGGTCAAGGCCATTGTGACCGTTGCCGAGCAGCTCAACCTGGCGCCGGAAGGCCTTACCCTGCAGTCCATGAAGGATCTGCGGCGCCGACTTCTGGATATCGGAAAGACCGACCGACTGGTTGAAATCGGGGTGAAAGAGGACCGACTGAGCATCTTCCCCGCAGGTTTTGCCATCCTCTACGCCTGTTTCGAGGCGCTCCAGATCGAAGCGCTGACTTTTGCCGACGGCGCGCTTCGTGAAGGGCTGCTCTACGATACCGTGGGGCGCATTGATCACGAAGACGTGCGCGAGCGCACCATCCAGGCGTTACAGGAGCGCTACAGCGTGGACACCAGCCACGCCAGTGCCGTGGAGTTGAGCGCCAGCAGGGCACGGCAGCAGGTCGCGGAAACCTGGGGACTGAGCTCCCCGTATTTTTCCGATCTGCTGCGCTGGGCAAGCCGGGTCCATGAAGTGGGACTGGCCATCAGTCACACGCAATACCATAAGCACGGCGGGTATGTGATCGAACACTCCGACCTGCCCGGGTTTTCCCGTGACGTACAGAACGCCCTGGCGACCCTGGTGCGCACTCACCGGAGGAAGTTCAATGCCGGACTGTTTGAACATCACGATGACGATGAAATACCGGCACTGATGCGCCTGGCAGTGCTGCTGAGACTCGGGGTGCTGCTGCAGCATGCCCGCACCAACGAGCCTCCCCCACCCTTCACGCTTCAAGCCAAAGGCAACCGCCTGGACATCCGTTTTCCGGATCAATATCTGGAGCAACATCCGCTCACCCTCGCGGATCTGGAGAGTGAGAAGAATTTTCTGAAGAAGGCGGATGTTGAGTTGCGGATTCAAGGGGACAGGTGAAGAGTTACAAGTGGGTGCAGGATGCGGTGAGGCTTGCGAACCACATCAACCCTTTGGCC
>SLIH01000309.1 GCA_007135745.1 Halomonas sp.
CCGTCGGAAAACTTCTGGAAAAAGGTTGAAACCTCGGTAATGCGCTTGAGCGTCCGCTTTCCGGACGCCCCATCGCGCACCAGAACCTGGATGCCGTCAAAATTGTCCTGAATGTGAGAGAAGCGCGCCCGCATCGTGCAGGTGACAATCTCCGCCAGCGGTGCATTGAGCGCCTCGGCGAGGCTCTTACGGTGGCTCTCGACTTCATCCTCACTCAGGTTCTCACGGGTTTCGATGTGTTCGAGCCGAATGCGATTCACGATGCAGGCGGAATAACTGTTGGGGTACTCCCGTGCCTTGCGCCGGAACGCCTCCCAGAAGAAGGTATCGGTGACTTCGGCAAAAAGCCCAATGTCGCTGAGGCACTCATCCAGCCAGGCGTAAACATCATCATCCTCAAGCACTTCATCAATGGCCTGGCGCAGCAGCCAGTCAAAGCCCAATGCGGTTTTGTGGGCGTAGACCTGGCGGTACATCTGGTACCGGCTGTAGACGAAATCCTCAAGCGAGCCCAGCCCCTTGCGGGCAATGGCGAGCCCGAGCCAGGGATTCTCAACGTTCCAGCCGAAGCGCAGGTTGCTCAGCAGGTGGTCCAGATTGAAACCACCAATGGTCACGGAGGAATGGAAACCATCACGCAGCATATAATCCGCGCGGTCGGCGTCAATCTCACCGGAAACGATGGAGGAAAGCAGATCCATGACCATGCGCGGGGTTGAGCTGTTCTCGAGGGCGCCGGCCCGGGCGTCGGAGCCTGCAATGAATTCCCAGAACGTATAGGCATGGTCCCGAAAGGTCGGGGAAGGGGTGGCGTCCGTCATTTCCATAACACCCAGAACATCATGTATTTCAATGCCATACTGGATAAGATTGATGTCATTGAGTATGCGGTGGGCGACACGAACGGAATAATGTTCGTGCTCAAGTTCCCGTGGAATATCTGGATGGAAGGCGTCCCGGTCGGGTACACCGGACCACAGCCTTTCGAAGCGCCCCTGCTGCTGCATCAGCGCCTGAATACGCGGGGCCTGGTTGAACTGATGGGAAAAACTGGAATGGCCGCTGTCGTGCAGCAGGCAGGCGAGGCGGATCACCTTCGCCATGTAATCAATGGCTTCCAGCTGGGTGAAGGTCAGATCCACCTGTCGGCTCAGGTGGCGCTCACGCAGATAGGCATCAATCATGGCCCGGAACATGCGATCCCCCACATGCATCACACCGATGCTGTGCAGGAAGCGCGAGTGCGTTGCGCCCGGGAAAACCAGGCTCAGGATGTCATTCTGGCAGATATTGCGCAGGCGCTGGTAAAGAAAATGGTCAATAACCCGGATCTCGTGCCCGTAGAGGCGAATGCCCCCGTGAACCGGGTCCATAATAAGCTTATCGTAAGCCCCAAGCAGGTCATCAATAGCGCTGCGCATAGAGCGGAGTCTCCTGGATTCGGGAGGATGTCGGCAATGGCTTGCGCCAATCTGGCTTCAGGGCCAGACTCTACCATATCCAGATCTGCTGCGGCCCCTGCGTTCAGCGTCCAAGGCGGGTCACCAAGGCGATACTGCCAAAGATGGCGAGATTCCAGTGTTATGTCCAGGAAAACCGAGCACATACTCATTATTGATCGGGAAGCGCAGTGCCGCAGGGAATTGGCGCGTCACCTGCAGAGTAAGGGCTTCTACGTCACCGCCTGCGAGGATCTTGGCTCGGCCCTGGCGAGCCTGAGTGCCTCTCCGCCGGACGTGATCTTTGCGGACCTGGCGCCTGCGGCCATCTATGAGCTGACGCACCAGGAGCCTGTTGGCGACCTTTCCATACCGGTGATTGCGTTCGCACAGGCCACGCGCGCGGACGAAGTGGTCTCCGCGCTGCGTGCCGGCGCCTCGGATTTCGTGGTGAAACCGCTATCGGATCGTCATGCCGTGGACGATGTGCTCAACAAACTGTTCGAGCGGGTTCGGCTTGCCCGCCTTAACGAAGTCTATCGGCGTGAGCTGGAACACAAGAACCTGAACCTTCGTGAGGGTATTTCCGAACTGCGCGCGGACCAGAGTGCCGGCCGCAAGGTGCAGATGAAGATGCTGCCAGAGAAGGAGCGCATCGTTGGCGGCATCGTCATGCAGCACCTGATCAAGCCCTCCCTCTACCTCAGTGGGGATTTTCTTGATTATATCCGCCTGGACGAGCACCAGAGCCTGGTGTATATCGCCGATGTTTCCGGTCACGGTGCGAGTTCAGCCTTTGTCACCGTGCTGCTGAAAAACCTCACCAACCGCCTGCAACGCAATCTCCGCCGCGGTTCCAGCGACGACATACTCTATCCGGATCAGATTCTGCGTCGCGTCAACAAGGAGTTACAGGACACCCGCCTGGGCAAGCACGTCACCATGTTCGTGGGGCTGATCAACGCCGCTGACCGAACCCTGACCTATTCCGTGGGCGCGCACTTTCCAATGCCGATTCTGACCTCGCCCCAGGGGACCGATTTCCTGGAGGGCACGGGCCTGCCCGTGGGCCTTTTCGAGGACCCCGAATGGGAAACCTTTCGTGTTGATCTTCCCGAGCACTTTCATCTGATCCTTTTTTCCGACGGGATTCTGGAGGTAATCAACGCCAAAAGCCTTGAGCAGAAAGAGCAGCGGTTACTTGAACTCGTTGAATCTGGGCGTCACACTATTGATATGCTCAGCGAATCGCTGGGCCTCGAGCAAATTGCTGAAATTCCTGACGATATAGCAATTGTAACCGTGACTGACGAAGTGGCTTCCCGGAATGGTTGACTGTAAGATACTGCAGGCCGAAGAACGGGGCATCTATGTGCTCAAATTCATCGGGGAGGTTCGCCTCAATCTCTGTTCAACACTTGATCAGATTATTGATGACATGGTCAATAACCCCGAATTTCGTACCGTTGTCATCGACCTGACCGAAACAGAAGTCATCGACAGCACCACGCTGGGGCTGCTCGCCAAGATTGCCATCGCATCGGAAGAACGCAGCAAGTTTCTCCCCACCCTCATCACCACCAACCCGGACGTGACCCGCATCATTCAGTCCATGGGATTCGACCGAATTTTCCTGATCCTCAAGGAGCCTGCTTCCAATGTGGAAGAGCTCGAGGAGATTCCCCTGATGAAAGCCAGTGAGCGTGAAGTCCGGGATAAGGTACTGGATGCCCACCGGGTCCTGATGAGCATGAACAGCCGCAACCGGGAAGAATTCCGAAATCTGGTGCGCGCGCTGGAATGCGAGAGTTGAGGAAGTAATCCATGCCAGAGATTTCCCGTACTGCGGTACTGGGCGGCGGCAGCTTTGGCACCGCGATCGCGCGCGTACTCGCCGATAATGGTTATGGCGTGAACTTCTGGATGCGTGATCCGGAGCAGGCTGAGAGTATCCGCACAAAACGCGAGAATTCGC
>SLIH01000410.1 GCA_007135745.1 Halomonas sp.
AATTGTAAATAACCCTGAACCCAACGAGGTTTTCCATGGCTGCTTATCGGTATCCTCGTCCGCCGGCGTCCGAGATAACGCCCCGTGGTCTGTATGAACAGCGCCGCACCTTCATGAAGGGACTGGGTAGCGCGCTGTTTGCAGGGGCTTTGCCCGGTTCAGTGCTGTTCACCTCGGCAAGCTCTGCGGCCAGCCTGGAGACCGAGCGGAGGGCATTCTCCACTGATGAATCGAAGACGCCTATAGAGGCCATTAAAAGTTACAATAACTTTTATGAGTTTGGCACGGGCAAGGACGATCCCAAGAAACATGCTCACCAACTCCGGACCGATCCCTGGTCCGTGCAGATTGAGGGCGAGGTCGAAAAACCTGGGGAGGTGACGGTTGATGAACTGATCAGCCGTTACACTCTGGAAGAACGCATTTACAGGCTTCGCTGCGTCGAAGGCTGGTCCATGGTGATTCCGTGGGTGGGTTTTCCACTCAAGGCGTTGCTTGAGAGCGTAAAGCCACTGTCCTCGGCAAAATACGTGGCCTTTGAGACGCTCCATGATCCCGAGCAGATGCCGGGTCAGCGCCGTGACATCATTGACTGGCCCTATTTTGAAGGCCTGCGCATGGATGAGGCGGTGCATCCCCTGACCATCCTGGCCGTGGGTCTCTATGGCGAGGTGCTGCCGAATCAGAACGGCGCCCCGATCCGACTGGTAGTCCCCTGGAAGTATGGCTTCAAGAGTATCAAATCCATTGTACGCATCCGGCTACAGGAGGAGCGGCCTGTGAGCTCGTGGGAGGCCCGGCGGCCCAATGAATATGGTTTTTACGCCAACGTGAACCCCAATGTCCGACATCCGCGCTGGCATCAGGCTACCGAGCGGCGGATTGGTGAGGATCGGCGTCGTCGCACCGAAATGTTCAATGGCTATGAAGAAGAAGTGGCCCATCTCTATGAAGGCATGGATCTGGAGAAGCATTTTTGAAAAACGCTGACCTGCCAATGCTACGCCTGGTTCTTCTGGTCATGCTGTCCGGCCCGCTGCTTTGGTTGGTCTGGGCGCACTGGCGCGGGCATCTTGGTGTGGTGCCATCGGAAACCATCATCCACCATCTGGGAATGACCGCCCTGGTGCTTCTGGTGTTCACACTGGCACTCGGCCCCGTATTGCGGCTGCTCGGCTGGCGGGGGTTACGTTGGGCGCGTCGGTATGCCGGTCTCGGTGCTTTCGTCTACGCGCTGTTCCATGTGGGGAGCTGGATGCATTACGAGATGCTCTGGGATCCGGAACTGATGTGGTTGGAGCTCCAGGACCTTCATTATATTTATTGGGGCATGGCCGGGTTTCTGCTCTTGCTGCCGCTGACGCTTATGTCATTTTCGATGAGTCGAAGGCTCACAAGAGTGAACCGGATTCCAGGTCTGTCGCTGCTGATTTACCCTGCGACCCTGGCCGGATTGACCCATTACTGGCTGGTATTGCGCTCCGTGGATTGGGTGTTCATGGCCCTTGCGGGTGCCTTTACATTGCTGTTTCTGTTGCGCCTCTATGGCCTTTTGCGCCAATGGCAGGGTCGAACCTGAGGTTGTAGCTTGCTAGTCTTTCGCATTATTTCTGACGTTAGGGAGTTGGTTCCATGACCGTGAAAGTTGGAGAGAAGGTGCCTGCGTTCAGCGCCAGTGCCACAGGTGACCAGACGGTGGAGCTGGCCGATCTGGCCGGAAAGAATGTGGTGCTTTATTTCTACCCCAAGGACAATACGCCGGGCTGTACTACCGAAGGCCAGGATTTCCGTGATCACCATGCGGAATTCGAGAAGCAAGATACGGTGATTCTCGGAGTATCCCGGGACAGCCTCCGGACCCATGAGAATTTTCGCGCCAAGCACGAGTTTCCCTTTCATCTGATCTCGGATCCCGACGAAACCCTGTGCGAACAGTTTGGGGTCATGAAGATGAAAAAAATGTACGGCAAGGAGCGTCGGGGTGTGGAGCGCAGCACCTTCGTGATTGATCAGAAAGGGGTGCTGCGCCGGGAGTGGCGTGGAGTACGCGTCAAAGGCCATGTGGAGGAAGTGCTGCAGGCCGTTCGGGGACTCTGAAGCTATTCCAGCGGCGTTTTGATTTCCCCGTGCAGAGTTCGATGAACCGGGCAGCGGTCAGCGATGGACAGCATACGTTCGCGCTGCTCTTCGGTCAGATCACCCTCAATGGTGATCCGGCGCCGCAGTTTATCCACCTTGCCGCTGGCGGTCTCACAGTCCGCGCAGTCCTCGGCATGGATTTTCTGGTGGCGGACTTCGCAGGTTACCCGTTCCACGGGCAGTTTCTTGTGCCGGGCGTACATGTTCAGCGTCATCACGGTGCAGGCTCCCAGGGCCGAGGCCAGCAGAGCGTAAGGGTCCGGTCCCTGATCATTGCCCCCGGCCTTGCGGGGTTCATCAGCAACCAGCTCATGAGGCCCGGCCTGAACCCGGCACAGGAAATCATCGTCGGTCCGGCCGCTGACCCTTACGCCTTCGGGTTCATCAATGGGTTCCGGTTCCATAAACCGTTCCGCCCAGGCTGAAATCACCTCGGCGGCATACTCTGCGTCCTGTTTGCGTGAGAGCAGGTGGTCAGCACCGTCGAGGCTGACAAAGCTCTTGGGATGAAGGGCAGCGGTGAAGATCTTCTCTGCATTCTCAATGGAGACGATTTCATCCCGTGGGGCGTGCATGACCAGCAACGCGCGACGGAGTTTTCGCAGTCGTTCGCCCAGATCGTGCTGGCGGGCATCCTCGATGAAATCCTTACGGATACAGAAGGGACGGCCGGCCAGGTTAACCTGGGCGCTGCCCGTTTCCTCGATTGTCTCCAGATGCTCGCCAAACTGTTTCAGCACATGATCCGGCCCCGCCGGCGCCGCCAGCGTGGCGATGGCACGCACGCTGTCCAGGCGTTCTGCCACAGCCAGGACGGCGGCCCCGCCCAGGGAGTGCCCGAGCAGTAGCTGAGGCTTGGCGTAATGCTCGCCCAGCCACTGGGCGGCATCCTCCAGATCATCGAGATTGCTGGAGAAATTGGTGTCCGCAAAATCGCCTTCACTCTCGCCCAGCCCCGTGAAATCAAAACGCAACACGGCAAAACCGGAGCGGGCCAGGGCAGCGCTAATCATGCGCGCTGCCCGAATCTGGCTACCACAGGTAAAACAATGAGCGAAAACTGCGGTAGCGCGCCAGACTCCCCCGGGGGGAAGCTCGACTGTTCCGTTCAGGGTCATTCCGGTTCGTGAAGTGAAAGTGATTTTTTTCATTGCACGGCTCCCTTGATCCGCCCGGTCGGTTGTCCTCTTCAGGCAGCATAACGCAGTTGCTGCCTGAAGAGACACGCAAAGGCAGGAACCGTTTCAGTCCCGCTGCGTAAATGGCGTTGGAATG
>SLIH01000064.1 GCA_007135745.1 Halomonas sp.
CGATAGGTATTTTCCCTAATTATAGGGTGTTTTTTGAGCACCTGTTCAGAAAGATATCAAAAGTGCGCGTTTTTTCAGTGTTTTTATGTATCCAGCCGGAGAAGTTTTTGTTCCAGCAGGAAGACATGATCATCCTGCTCTCCCAATTCCCGAAGCGCCTGGGCAAGCCTGAGCAGATAGTCGCTGTTGGGCCCGCTGGGTCCCCGTGAACGCGCGATGTGACGGGCCATTTCATCTTCATCGGCAGGCCCCAGAAAGGCGGCGTTGTCTTCTGTCGCCACATACACAAGCCCGGGAGCTTCGTCGCCGTCCGCGAAAATCATCCGGGTGGAAAAGCGCAGATAACCGTTCTTCTCGCGAATATCCAGATGAGAGAACGTATCCGGTGTCACACGGTAGGCCAGACCGAGGCACTGGGCACCCTCGCGGGGGATCAGGGTGACCACGCGCCCGGGCGCTTGCGGGGTGCCGCGATGGTCATGGGAACCCTGCCAGAAGCGCCGCACCCAGCCTTTGATTCTGGCCGGACGGCATTCAAGGTAGGGGAAATCCACCTTGTAGATCAGGGAGCCGTAGCCGAATAGCCAGACCGATCCGTCTTCCGGGTTAAGGTTACAGCGCTGCCTGTTGAGTTCTATGGTATTTTCCATGGCGGAACACCCTCGCTTAAAACTGCAGCGGCTCGGTCTGCCGAACGGCGTCACCATTCTGGTCACGCCAGACAAATTCCAGATCCCCGGGTTGCTCAGGCGTCAGATGGAATTGGACATAGGGGTTGGCACTGGTCCCGGTATGGAAGCGTGCCTGGAAGAGTTGTGCTTCTCCCTGGTTAACCGTCAGCGTTTCCACCAGTTGTTGCTTCACATCCGGCGCAGGCTCGCCATCGCGCAGGCCTGTTTCCATGGGGTGATTGATCAGGGTGCGGATCGGCACCGGTTCGCCCTGGCGAGCATTGCTGCCCAGCGCCACGCGCGGGTTGCTCATGGTGCGCTCCCCGGCATCATCCGCGTCCATGAGGCAGCCGCTGACGGTGACCCGCACCTCGCGGCTGGTAACCCATTTGCGTTCTTCGCTGCTACGCGCCACGGCGTGCACGTACTGTGTTTCGGCCAGACGTATGCGGGTACTGAACTCCGCCCGGGTAATGGCCTCCGAAAGCCGGAAATCAATGACTGGCTGGTAGGGGTTTCTGGTGGCAAAGACGCGGATCTCCTCCAGAGTCTCGCCTTCGTGCAGATTGCCCTTGAATCGCACCGTCAACGCGACGCTTGAGCCGTCTTCGGAGACGAGGGGGAGATCCAGTTCCAGGCCTTGGGTCTCGGGTTGCGTGTCGCCCACATAGGCCCGCATTGCCTCCAGTCGCTCCCAATTGGCGGAAGCGAATGCTGTTGGCGGTACCAGGGCCGTGATAAAGAGCGTTATGAGCAGAAACGGAGTACGCAAATTATTACCTTCCCGCTAGTTCTGTGATTGGAGGAAAAAACCGGTCCGTGCACCCGCCACAATGCCGACGATGGCCAGGAAGCTCGAGAGCGCCAGGGTGGAGAAACCCGTAAGGCCCTGCCCCAGGGTGCATCCCAGTGCCATGACACCGCCGATTCCCATCAGCAGCCCGCCACTGATGGCCTTTCCCAGTTGTGCGGTGCTGTGGAATCCCTGCCAGCGGAAGCTGCCGGAGACCAACGCCATAAACAGGCTTCCGGCGACGATGGCGTAAACCACAACGGTGCCGAACTGGAGTCGAGTTCCCGTCGACAGCATGAGGTACTGCAGGCCATCACTCAGCGGTGCGACAAAAGTCAGCGAAATCAGACGGTGAGGATCGAAATCGTCATCACCTATTACTCCGGTGATCCACCAGCCTCCCGTAACCAGAAGGCCAACAGCGATTCCTCCAGCTATGTCTCTCGCAGACAGTTGCCGGGCGCACCCCTTATAGATGGCTACGCTGAGCAGCAGGCTCGGGATCACAACGCCCAGTAGCGTGGCGGTCCCGGTGGCCAGGCCCATTGACTGAAAAATCTCGGGCACGGTGGTCACCGGCAAAGGGATGCGGCTCAGGTCTTCCAGCCAGATCCGTACCGGTGCGACCAGCCCCGAAAGGGTCATGGCGGCGCCAACAGCCAGTGCCAGCAGCACCACCAGCGAGCGCAGGTTGCCTTCGCCCAGAAGCACGAGCGAGCGGGCGCCACAGGCATTGCTCAGGCTCATGCCCAGCCCGAAGATCAGGCCGCCCAGAGGAACCAGAAGTAACGCCACTGAGCGTGCGGCGTAATGGGTTTCGTTCAGGTTGATCTGCCCGCTGAAAGCAAGTAGCTGGCTGGCCAGAAGGGCCGTCAGCATGGCGAGCAGGAAGCCGCCAAGCTTGCCTTTATGGGCGCGATACCACCAGTCGTAGAGGCTGCGTACGGCACAGAACCGGCTCCACTGGGCGATGGCGCCAAAAAACAGGCCCAGAAACGCGGCGGCCCAAAGTACCTGATGTTCGCTGGTCGGGAAAATGTCGGCCATCATCGGTTGTTCAGGGTACCCCAGGTATCCTGGGCGATCGCATTGTACCAACCCACTGCGTAACGGGCTTCTTTACGCCGGATGTCCATTGAGGCATCCAGCGGGCTGACCCCTCCGGATGTTTCCACGATTTCTCCATCTGAGACACCGTAAACGCCGGCCACAGAAATGCCGTACTCCGGGTCGATCAGGCTGTAACAGGTGTTGGCCCAGGACGGACTGGGCAGCTCCCGTCCAGTGAGGGAGGCCACGATGGCTGCTGCGGCTACCTTGCCCTGGGTGTTGGCGGCGAAGCCGGATTTGGGCATCGGCGCTGCCACGGTTGCATCCCCAACCACATAGATGTCGCTGACCTGCGTTGATTCAAAGGTTTCCGGCTGGATTGGTACCCAGCCGGACGCATCGGTGACGCCAGCGCGGTCCGCAATCCGAGCTGCCTTCTGTGGTGGAATCACATTGAGAACATCGGCCTGGTGGCGGGTGCCAAACTCTGTCACCACTTCGCGGTTCCGGGCATTGACCTGGGTTACGCGGCCATCGTTGGAGAGACCGACCCATTCGATCCGGTCGCCGTGAACTTCTTCCCAGGTCTTGAGGAAAAGTCCCTGTTTCGAAAAGTTGTCCTTGGCGTCGAGGATCAGGACTTTGGATCGGGGCTTGTGCTGGGAGAAGTAATGGGCGACCAGTGCCGCACGCTCGTAAGGGCCCGGGGGGCAACGAAACGGATTTTCCGGTGCCCGAATGATAAACACCCCGCCATCGTCCATTGCTTCGAGCTGACGGCGCAGCAAGAGTGTCTGCTCTCCGGCTTCCCAGGCGTGCGGGGCAGTTTCGGCCGCTGCGCGGTCATAGCCCTCCAGTGCACCCCACCGGATTTCGATGCCTGGCGAGAGCAG
>SLIH01000035.1 GCA_007135745.1 Halomonas sp.
CGACGAGATCTATGGCGAACTGCACTACGAGGGTGAACACAAGTCCATTGCCCGCTTCTACCCGGAAGGAACCATCATCAGCACCGGTCTGAGCAAGTGGTGTGGCGCCGGCGGCTGGCGACTGGGTTGCTTCATCTTTCCAGAGGATCTGCGCCCGCTGCAGGACGCCATGGCCATCATCGCCAGCGAAACCTTCACCGCAACCAGCGCGCCCATACAATATGCCGCTGTGCGCGCCTTCCAGGGTGGTGAGGATATTGATGAGTATCTGCACCAGTCACGGCGCGTGCTCAAAGCTCTGGCTGACTTCTTTTATGAGCGGCTATCCAATGCTGAACTTGAGCTGGCACCGCCACAGGGAGCCTTTTACGTCTTCCCCGACTTCTGCAATTACCGCCGTCGCCTGTCGAAAAGGGACATCAAGACCAGCGCCGCCCTGTGCACGGCCATACTTGAAGATACGGGCGTGGCCATGCTGCCGGCCAGTGATTTCGGTTTCCTGCCGGACAACCTGAGCGCCCGGATGGCCTTTGTCGATTTCGATGGTCGTGGTGCCCTGGAGCTGGCCGGCACGGAATACGCGGACCGCCCCCTGGATGGGGCTTTTATTGAAAAGGCCTGCCCGCGACTGAAATCAGCCGTTGAGAAACTGGAATCATGGCTGGATAATCTGTGACCCAGCCATCGGACAAGGGAACGGCATGACAGCGAATGCTCGGACAATCACGGATTTTGCGCTGGCGCTTGCCCAGGAGGCGGGTCAGCTCATTATTCAGGAGCGCCGGCAAGGGAATCTGCAACACGACTACAAGGACGCCACCGAACTGGTGACACAGGCCGACATCAAGGCGGATGAGCTCATCACCCGCCGCATCCGCGAGGCCTACCCGCAACACAGGATTCTCTCGGAAGAATCGGTGCCGGACCTTAGCCAGGCAGAAGAACTGGAAACGCCCCTGTGGATCGTTGACCCCATCGATGGCACCGTGAATTATGCCTATGGTCACAACCAGGTGGCGGTTTCCATCGCCTGGGCGGAAAAAGGCCGGGTTCAGAGTGGCGTGGTCCATTGTCCCTTCCAGCGTGAAACCTTCCAGGCAACATGGGGCGAAGGCGCCCAGCTCAACGGAACACCCATAGAACCAACGGGCTGCCAGAATCTCAGGCAGGCGCTCGTGGCAACGGGTTTTCCCTATGGCAAGGATGAAATCCCCGTGCTGATCAATCGCCTGGACAAAGTGCTGCACAACTGCCGTGACATTCGCCGCATTGGCTCGGCCGCCGTGGACATCTGCTGGGTGGCCTGTGGCAGACTGGATCTCTACTACGAATCCGTCAGCCCCTGGGATTTCGCCGCTGCCCGGCTGATCGCCCTGGAAGCCGGTGCCCGCTGCGGCCACTTCTCTCAGGTTCCGGAAAGCTACCCGGAGGACCTCTGGGGACGCGATATTCTCATCAGCACACCCGAACTGTACGACCGGATGCAGGAACTGCTCGCGACAACCGTTTCCGATTAAGGCAGTTGCCATTCAGGCAGCCGATATGATCTCTTAGTGACTGCGACATCAGTCATTGGTATGAGGCTCGCGATGCTGCGACTGCTGCTCTGGGTCGGGATCGGCTATGTCCTGTTCACAGCGTTGCTCTGGGCCATGCAGGGCAACATGCTTTATCAGCCCAACGTGGGTGGCTCGGCGGATGCCACGCCCTCGGATATTGGTCTGGAATGGGAGTCCGTTGCCCTGGAGACTGACGATGGGGTGAATCTGGATGCCTGGTGGATCCCCAATGAGGCAACGGATGGGGTGCTGCTGTTTTTCCACGGTAACGCCGGCAATATCTCCCACCGCCTGCACTCCATTGAGCACTTCAACCGCCTGGGCCTGTCTGTACTCATTATCGATTATCGCGGCTACGGCAACAGTGAAGGCAGCCCATCCGAAGAGGGTACGGCGCTGGACGCCCGCGCTGCCTGGCGCTGGCTGGTGGATGAACGCAACCTCGAGCCACAGCACATTACGGTCTTCGGCCGCTCACTGGGCTCCGCCGTAGCAGCGGAATTGGCCCGCGAGGTCTCTCCCGGCGGGGTTATCCTGGAATCCTCATTCCGCTCGGTACCGGATATGGCCCAGCGCCTCTACCCCTTTCTTCCCGCGCGCTGGCTGGCCCGTTTTGACTATGCCACCGAAGATTACGTCCGCGGGATCAGGGCCCCGGTACTGGTGATCCACAGCCCCGACGATGAAATCATTCCGTTTGCCGAGGGTAAAGCCGTTTACGAGGCAGCCAATCACCCCAAGAAAATGCTGGAAATTGGCGGTGGGCACAACACCGGGTTTCTGGAGTACGAAGACCGCTATCTTGATGGCATCGGCAGTTTCCTGCGCGAGCACGGTCTGGCAAAGACCACACCCTGAGCCGTTACAAGTTGTACGAGTCAGCGAGTAGCGCGCTGTCTCAACCGTGCAGGCTGGAAATAACCGTCATCGGGAATATTCAGATCATAGCGCCCCGGCCCATCCTCATTCAGGAGTCCCCTGACGTTGTACGCCTTCTGATCAAGATCATGAATAACGTCGGCAACCGTGAAGGTGGTGGGCAGATCGTAGAACGGCATCATATGTGCCACGCCCACTCGCCAGAGCCTGTCGTCCGAGTCATAGTTCTCCACCAGGGCTATCCCCCAGCTGTCTGCATCCACATAAGCCACCCTTCGGCCATAACCATGTCTCTGGTCAGCCTTCATTTCACCTTCCAGTTTCCAGACCCGGTGCCGCTCCCACCGAACAAACTCCGGATTGAGATGGTAGGGGGTTAACAGCTCATCCAGTTCGGCATGGATAAGGTCAAAATTATTGTAGGGAATGTAGATCTCGGTGAGACCATGATTGGTCCACTCGTACTGATCCGGTGCGCCGTTGAACATGTCCGCATCAGTCACCAATCGCAGATTCTCTGCCAGACTGGCGGCGCTGTCATGCTGCGTGTGGGGCAGACGCTGAACGCGCTGGCGGTTGGAATCATAACCCCAGGCAAGTCGAGGCTGATCACTTCGGTTCACGAAATCGACCAGAAGGAATCCGCCTCCCGCGCGGCTCGAGGGTTCCAGGAGAAAAGATGTGTAGTAGAGCAGGACGTCGTCGCGCTGGCCTTCAGGATTACGCCTATATGTCGGGAAGGCTACCTCCAGCTCCGAACGAAACAGCAAACGATGGTCCGGAAAAATTGAGGCTTCCACATCCCTGCGCTGAACGAAGGTGCCGCGGAAACGAGCCAGATGATTCCAGATGATCTCCAGGCCTTCTCCAGCATCCGGAAAGGGTATTCCCGGATTGAGCCCCAGCAGCCTACCTCCCGTCTCATCAAAACTCACAGAGGAGCGGTTGGACTC
>SLIH01000216.1 GCA_007135745.1 Halomonas sp.
ATTGGCAAACGATACCCGGGAATTTCACCTTGAGCCGGCCGATCCACAACGCCTGTCCATTCTGTGCGGTCAGTTCGACGAACATCTGAAACACATCGAAAAGCGCCTCGGGGTGCGCATTGGCTATCGCGGCCATTACTTCCGGATCACCGGGGACGGCGAAGTTGCGACCGCCGCCATGGAAGTGCTCAAGCACCTCTATCGGGAAACCGAAGCGCTGGATGATATTTCCCCCGATCTGGTCCACCTGTTCATCCGCGAGTCGGGCTTTGAACGGCTTCCGGAAACCAGCGATTATGATGGCAGCACCCAGGTTGTTCACACCCCGCGCATGCAGATCCGCCCCCGGGGTGAAAACCAGCAACGCTACGTCCACGCCATCCGCACCCACGACATCAACTTCGGCATTGGGCCGGCCGGTACCGGCAAGACCTGGCTGGCCGTGGCCTGCGCCGTGGAAGCGCTCAAGAATGAAGAAGTGAAGCGGGTCATGCTGGTGCGTCCAGCGGTCGAAGCCGGCGAGAAACTGGGGTTCCTGCCTGGCGATCTGGCCCAGAAGGTAGACCCCTACCTGCGCCCGCTGTACGACGCCCTATACGAGATGCTTGGGTTCGAGCAGGTCAACAAGCTGATCGAGCGCAGCGTCATTGAAATCGCGCCCCTGGCCTTTATGCGCGGGCGCACGCTGAACAACTCCTTCATCATTCTGGACGAAAGCCAGAACACCACACGGGAGCAGATGAAAATGTTTCTGACCCGTATCGGCTTTGGCTCCACCGCCATCATCACCGGGGACATCACCCAGGTTGACCTCCCCAAGGGGCAGCACTCAGGGCTGGAGCACTGCCTGCGCGTGCTCAGGGATGTGAAAGGCATCGGCATGACCCACTTTACCGCCGAAGACGTCGTCCGCCATCCGCTGGTACAGCGTATCGTTGAAGCCTACGACAGCTGGGATGAATCCGCCCGATGAGCGACGCCATGTCCCACGAAGCCGCTGAAACAAAGCGCCTGACCCTGGACCTGCAGCTGGCCACCCGCGCCGAAGAGTTCCCCGGGGAACACCAGCTGCAGGCATGGGCTCAAACGGCCTGGCTCGGCGAAGGTGAGACCGAAGTCACCCTCCGCGTTGTTGATGAAGAGGAAAGCAGGCAGCTCAACCGGGAATACCGTGGCAGGGACAAGCCCACCAATGTGCTGTCCTTTCCCTTTGAAGCACCAGCGGGAATCCCCGTCTCCCTGCTTGGAGATCTGGTGATCTGCGCGAACGTACTCACCCGAGAGGCCAATGAGCAGCACAAAGACCCCCTTGCACACTGGGCACACATGGTGATTCATGGCATGCTTCATCTTCAGGGTTATGATCACCAGACGGCCGGGGAAGCTCAGGCCATGGAAAGCCTGGAGGTACAGCTGCTTTCCAGGCTCGGCTTTCCCGACCCCTACGAGCCCCTGTGAGTGAGACAAAGGAAACGGACAAGCACTCGATGAACGACGATCAGTCGAAGAACGGTCAGGCCGGAAAGTCATGGCTTGACCGATTATCCCAGGCGTTTTCCAGCGAACCACGGACCACGGAGGAGCTGCTCGAAATTCTGCGCGACGCGGAATTCCAGGAGCTGATCGACTCCGATGCCCTGAGCATTATTGAAGGCGCCATGCAGGTTACCGACATGCGGGTGGAGGAAATCATGATCCCCCGCTCCCGGATGGTCACGGTAAAAGCCTCAGCGGAGCCCTCCACGTACCTGAACGACATCATTGACTCGGCGCACTCACGCTTTCCCGTAGTCGGCGACTCATCGGATGAAATCGTTGGCATCCTTCTGGCCAAGGATCTGCTACCCCTGGCTTTGCGCAACAATCTCACCCGGGAGAGCATCCGTGAAATCCTGCGGCCGGCTACCGTGGTGCCCGAGAGCAAACGCTGCAACCAGCTGCTGAAGGAATTCAAGGAAAACCGCAACCATATGGCGCTTGTTGTGGATGAATACGGTGGCGTGGCGGGGCTGATCACCATTGAGGATGTTCTGGAACAGATCGTCGGCGACATTGAAGACGAACACGACGTCGACGAAGACGACCAGATCATGGAGCGCGAACACGGCATCTACGCCGTCAAGGCACAGACCCCGATCGAGGATTTCAATGAGTTCTTCGGCAGCGATCTCGATGAAGAGGCCTTTGACACCGTTGGAGGCCTGCTGCTCAAGGAATTCGGCCACCTTCCCCGACGTGGAGAAAGCGCAACGGTGGAGGCATTCCGCTTCAAGGTTCTTAACGCTGACAACCGCAAGATTCGACTGGTACAGGTGAAGCCCCTTGCCTGAAAGTACAGCCTTTCTGACTGACACCCGCAATCAACGCATTGGCCGCGGCGTACTCCTGATTGTCGCCGGGGCGCTCCAGACGCTGGCCTTTGCGCCCTTCGCTTTCTGGCCGGCGATGATGCTCTCGCTGGTGCTTATCCTGCTGCTTGGCCTGCACCGTTCTCCCCGTGGCCTGTTTGGCGACGGCTGGCTGCTTGGGCTGGGCCTGTTCGGAAGCGGTGCTTCCTGGGTCTATGTCAGCATCCACGAATACGGGATGACGGCTGCTCCCGTGGCCGCCACCATGACGTTCCTGTTCGTTGCGGGACTGGCGCTGTTCCCGGCGATCGCCCTGTGGTGCTGGGGGAAGCTCAGCGGTGAGAGTCGCTGGCGGCGCCTCTGGTTGTTGCCGGCGATCTGGGTCCTGATGGACTGGTTTCGTGGTTGGATCCTGACTGGCTTTCCCTGGCTGTTCGCCGGCAATTCCCAGGTGGATGGCCCTCTTTCAGGTTGGGCGCCCGTGCTGGGCGTACACGGCGTCACCTTCCTTATGGTCACCTCCTGCGTGCTGTTGCTGATCGCCTTGAGCCACTGGCTGGGACGGCGTCGGATGAAAGCAGCCGTGGCTGGCGTCGCCATGTTGCTGCCATGGGTACTGGGGCCCATTCTGGCGCAGATTGACTGGACACAGAGGGATGACAGCCCACTGTCTGTCATGGCGGCCCAGGGCAACATATCCCAACACATCAAATGGGACCGGGCCTATCTTCAGCACCAGATCGACATCTACCGTGATCTGACGGAACCCTACTGGGAAAGTGACATTATCCTCTGGCCGGAAACCGCCCTGCCCGCCACCCAGCATCAGGCATCAGGCCTGCTGGAGGCCCTCGATCAGAGGGCCAGCGAAACCAATACCGCGTTCGTCACCGGTCTCCCCTGGTATGGCCACAGTGACAAGCACGACGAAGAAGTATTCCATAACAGCCTGATGGCTCTGGGCAACGCTCACGGGAGCTATCACAAGCAGAAGCTGGTGCCCTTCGGTGAATACGTGCCACTGG
>SLIH01000077.1 GCA_007135745.1 Halomonas sp.
ACGGCCTCCATGACGGCCTGCAGATTGGCATCGTCCATATCCACATGCAGATCGCTCAGGTGCAGCAGACGAAAGCCTTCAAAAACTTCGGGCAGATGGGGCAGGAAAAACCGGTTGTGGTTCAGTCGGATGCGCCGGCTGTTACGTTGAGCGCGTCCGTAGAGGCCCGTCAGTCGCAGGCACAACCGGATCATTGCCGGCAGGCTGTAGATGTTTTCCGGGTGAACATGGGGGCCTTCCCCCCGTCCGCGATTGGCAAGGGACTGTTTCGCTTTCTCAAGCCCCAGTCGCTGGCGCGCATAGGCCGCGCCGATCCGCAGCTCAAGCTGATAGAGGCGCTCGTTGGCAATCTCCCGGTCCGTCCGGTTTGGGGGTGGTCCGTGCATGGTCATTCCCTGCTGCAGGCTGCAACTTCTCTCTGATCATATCAGTTGCGTTCAGGGCCATATAGTGCGCTGTCGGGATGGCCGCGGTGCCGCCGGACGGAGACGTCACGGCCAATCAGATCACTGCTTACATTATGCTACAAAGTGTCACGTTTATAAGTAACAACAATCAATGTTGATGTCTGTGAGGAAATCATGCGCTGTAGCATCCGCCCCCGATTGGCCGTTCTGATTGTTCTGACCCTTGCCCTGGTGGGCTGTCTCGATAGTGGATCTTCGTCCGATAACGCGGCCGAACCGGGGCGTAGCGACAACAGGCCTGTTCCGGAGCCCGGCCCCGGCGCGGGACCGCCCTTTGACGATGATGAGGTTGTTCCCAGCCGTTACCAGTTTGCCAACGGTTGCTATCGGCTGCAGTCGGGGGAGCGTTACGTCGCGCCTTCCCCGGCGGAGGAAAGCTACTATCTAACGGACAATGCCGAACATGCCGCCGGCTTTACCATGCGGCCCACGGCCCTGGGTTCCTACCTGCTGATGTCTGATTTTCAGCGTGAGCCCGGGCAGGTGGGGCGCATGGAACTGCTGGGTATTCGGGACCCGGGCAATGAGTTTCTGGATCACGGCGGTACCTTTGTCGGTGAGGTGAGTTACCTGATTGCCGGTCTGGGTGACACGGTCAACCTGGTATCCGACCCGCTGTTGCCCCTGGGCGATCCGTTGCGCGGTATCGGGGAATCCATTGATGACTTTGGTGATCGTCTGGCGGAAACACAGGTACGCCCGGAGCTCGGCATGGTGGATTGGGCCAATGACCTGGCCGTCTGGCAGCTCAATCCGGCGGATGAGGACCGCTTTACCCTGGAATCCCGGCAGACCGGGCTGGTGCTCGATCCCGAGGAGGATCGCCTGACTCTGTCATCACCGGCCATGGCATCGGAGAGAAGCCGCTTCCGGTTGGTTGAGGCGGAAGGCTGCGAGCCCTATCCCGAGGCGGAGCTTAACCTCACAGTGGCCGAGGAAGGGCCGGCCAATTACCTGAGAGAGGTGGACCGTTTCCGGGGTATCCCGGGCATCGATGACGATGCGGTCTTCGGCTATGTGGACACCCATTCCCATATTTCCGCCTACGAGATGATCGGTGGGCGTATCAATTACGGGGACCCCTTCCACCGTTTCGGCATCACCGCGGCCATGAAGGACTGCAAGGTCAATCACGGCCCCTATGGCTCCACCGGCCTGCTGGAGCAGTTGACCGGTGTTCCGGGAGCCCACGACACCCAGGGCTGGCCCACCTTCAATGATTGGCCCCGGCACGACTCCCTGCAGCATCATCAGAGTTACTACCGTTGGATTGAGCGGGCCCATCTGGGTGGCATGAAGCTGATGGTCAACCATCTGGTACACAACGAAATCCTCTGCACCATCAATCCCCAGAAGCAGAATGACTGTGATCCCAACGAAACCATCAAGCTGCAGATCCAGCGCATGTACGAAATGCAGGATTACATTGATGCCCAGGCCGGTGGCCCCGGCGAGGGATTCTTCCGGATCGTGACCAGCCCGGCGGAAGCGCGGGAGGTCATCGGCAATGGGCAGCTCGCCGTGATTCTGGGTATCGAAATGTCCCATCCGTTTGGTTGCCGCGAATACCAGGATGTGCCCCAGTGCACCCGGGAGCAGCTGGTGGAGGATCTCGACTTCTTCTACGAACTGGGCGTGCGCAACATGTTCCCGGTCCACAAGTTCGATAATGCTTTCGGTGGTCATCTGCCGGATCTCAGTTCCGGTATCGGCGTGGGCCCCATACTGGCGGCAGGCAACCTGGCTTCCACGGGGCACCCGATTGAATACGAGGAATGCCCCGACAATTTCGCCAGCCATCTGGACGCGTTTCGTGGTGAGAGCGGCGACAATGGCCGTGAGGAATACAGCGGAGACGAACAGGACCAGAATGCCCGGATGATGAGCCCGCTGGGGATCATCGAGCAGCTGCTGTTCCAGATGGACTATCTGGGGGATCGCTTCCCGGAAACCCCCGAGGAGCTGGCCGAATATGATCGTCGGGAGGGCACCGACCACCTCTGTAACCGTCGCGGGCTGACGGATCTGGGGCACTTCCTGGTTCAGGAGCTGATGAAACGCGGCATCCTGATTGAAACCGACCACATCAGCCGCAAGGCCGCCGCCAGGATTCTCAAGCTCACCGGCGAGCAGGACTATCCTGTCATCAATAGCCACGGCAACTGGGGCGGCACGCCCATTCTGCGTGACCGTATTGCACGCCAGGGCGGTGTCACCGCCGATTTCGACAATACCCGTGAGCGTTGGGTGGACAGCCTGATCCGAAACGGCACCCGTGAACGCCCGGACGAATTCAAGGTGGGCCCCTTTGGCGGTGCCGGTTTTGCAACGGACGTTAACGGCATCTCGTCACTCGCCGGCAACAGTGGTACCGCCGAAGACGAAGCACGACTCTATCCTTTCACTTCAGTAGACGGGCGCGTCACCTTCGATATCCAGCGCACGGGCGACCGCGAGTTCAGCCTCTACAGCGGTCGGGGCGTGGCCCACTACGGCCTCTATCCCGATCAGATTGCAGACATGATCCAGCACAGCGACCGCAGTCAGGAAGAAATCGATGAGGCTGTGAACCAGCTGTTCACCTCAGCGGAAGCCTATCTGCGTATGTGGGAGCGGGCCGAGGCGGCTGCTCGATAGGGATTCAGCACTCTGTCACTCCCGTCCCTGTCTGTTTTTCGTCACCCCGGACTTGATCCGGGGGCGTCGCGTTGGATCTGAGTCAGGCATCGGGAGGCATTAATGGCTGGGATTAATTGGCAAAGCGGGTCAGAAAATGATCCGCATGCCCGCACTCAGGTAGCCAAAACTTTCGCTCTGGAGCTTGCCATCGACGAAACCACGAACGGCGCCGTCGATCTGATAGCGTGCCCCCAGCCCGAAACCGAAGTAGGAACCTTCCT
>SLIH01000382.1 GCA_007135745.1 Halomonas sp.
AGCGAGGGTTATCGCGGCGATGCATCTGGATTAGCCAGCTTTGGGAGTATTCATTTCGATTTCGATTTTGAATCTGTTTATGAAATCCAGGGCGGTGTCGGGCGTTTTGGTGATGAAGGGTTGAGAATCGATCGTGAGACCACACTGAATACAGCAAACTTTTTGTACAGCACCGATGGAAACAGCATCGCGTTTCTGGATATGCAGGGTGAATCCTCCATACGCGATCTCCGCATTGAAGTGGCGGAGGATTGGGAAAACCGCCTGGGGCTTGCCTTCACTCTGGATGAGGCTGAAGGCTGGCTTGATATTGGTGCCATCGAAATTGGCGACACGGGCAGCATAGGCTCGGTTTATATGGATTGGCTCTTCGCTGATCACACCTTTAATGGTCAGGACTTCACTAACCAGGTCTTCCTGCAGGGCGGGGGTCATCCTGTTGCCGGCAATCAGGGCATGCGCCTGGCCACGCAGTGGAGTATGCCCGAAGCGAATCTGGCCTATACAACAAACGGCAATCAAGTGATTTTCAGCGGCATCCAATCCTGGGGTCGGGGCGATGTGACGCTGAGCGTCACCGGCGATGAGGAGGTCGACGGCACCACATTTTACGAAGGCCTGCGTGTCGGGTTCGAGGACCTGCAGGCGGGTTATCGGATGGACGGTTTGCGCTTTGGCGACGACGACGCCGAGCTGTCAGGCGGTGCGGAATTGCTCAACCGTATTGGCATCTACCGCGCCCTGGAATTTGACAGTATGGATGGCCACATCACTCTTGGGCCGGGTGGTCAGAGTGGTGAAGGTATTACCATTAACTCGGACATAATGATCAGTGATGGACGGGCCGCGCTTCTGTCAGATTCCCAGGAGCAGGGGCTGTGGATGAGCGATCTGGATTTCGATATCCATGTTCGTGATATGACGCTTGATGTGACGGAGGATGGTCTCGAAATGGTTCAGGCTGAAGCCTGGAGTACCATGGATATCGGCAACCTTCGTATTGGCGACAAGGATGATGGGCACAGCTTCGGGCGCATTGTCTGGCAGCGTTACGGCTCGGACAACGAAATTGTGATCAGTGCCGGCGGCTCGGATGGGGCTGAGCAGGGCCTGACCGTGGCTCTGAAAGAAGTCTTCAATCAGGCTGCGGACGATGGACGTCAGAATCGTTTTATCTGGGAGACCAATCGTGAGGTGGTGGATGGTGCTCCCCAGAATGACACCGGTCTGCAGTTGGTTCTGAATAATATCCACACGACCGATGGCGACGGCACTGGAAGTAACGACTTTGGTGTTCAGACCGAGTTGAACATTGATGTGCGTGAAGCGTCGGATGTAGCCGGTAGTCCACTCGGCTTTTCGGTCAACGCGCGCACACAATTCAAGGAACTCAATATTGAAACTGTGGATCTGGTGCATTCTTCCGGAGCGTCATCCACTGCACTTTACGGTGTGAGTCTTCAGAACTTCGATATGGAGGCGAACCTGACCGCCACGCCAATGGATTGATAGCTGCTTTTCCCCTCCTGCCTCCTGTACCCTATTATGCTGTAAATACAGGAGGCGCCATGAATATCTACCCTCTTCTCAGACTCCTGGCGGACGGCCGCCAACACTCCGGTGCCGAACTTGCGGAGAGCCTCGGCCTAAGTCGCACAGCTGTCTGGAAACAGTTGAAACACATTGGTGAAGCAGGATTGGCTGTGCGGGCGGTTCGTGGGCAGGGTTATCAGCTTCCGGGCCCTCTGGATCTGCTGGATGGACAGCGTATTGAAGCCGGACTTTCCGGTGAGGTCCGCGAAAGCGTTTCGATTGAGTGTCATCCGGTTGTTCGCTCGACCAATGATGTGCTCATGCAGAAGCCGTTTTTGGGTGCACCGTTTCACCTGTGTTTGGCTGAACAGCAGACTGCTGGCAAAGGACGCCGTGGTCGAAGTTGGGTCAGCCCTTTTGCGGCCAATCTCTACCTTAGTGTGGCCTGTGAGGTTGAAGCGGCTGGAGAGGTCATTCAGGGATTGAGTCTGGCGCTTGGCGTCGCTGTAGCCGAAGCGCTGGAACAGCTGGGGGTCACAGGGGTGGGTTTGAAGTGGCCTAACGATGTGCTCGTGGATGGACGGAAGGTGGCGGGCATCCTTGTGGAGCTCCAGGGTTCGGTGGGTGATCGATTCCGTGTCGTGTCAGGCATTGGTCTGAACGTCTGGATGAAACCGGATCAGGGCCAGGGCATCGACCGGCCGTGGACGTCTCTGGCGCTTGTCGATCAGGTGCCGGAAGGGGGCCGTAATCAGCTCGCGGTAATGGTCATTGAGAAGACCGTTGAGCGGCTCAACCGATTCTTCCGCGAAGGTATTCCTTCCGTGAGGGAGGCGTGGGCCGCGCGGGACGCTCTGGAGGGGCGTCCGGTGACCGTATTGGGTCGTGAGCTCCAGGGTACCGGTGCGGGGATTGACTCGGAGGGGCGATTAAGGGTGATCAGGGATGATGGCGGTGAGGAGCAGGTGAATGCCGGTGAGGTCAGTGTGAGGGAATCAGGCGCATGATATTGCAGATTGATGCCGGCAACACGCGGGTGAATTGGCGCGTGCAAACAGGCAGCGGTCGGTCTGATGTCTCCGGTGTTTTTGACTATCTCGGACTTCCTGACTGGCCGCGCGGGGCGATCGAGAGGGTCGAGCTCGCGAGTGTGGCCGCAAAGGATCGTCATGAGTGGCTGCTGCAACGGATCAGGGAAAACTTTGATGTTCCCGTTCAGGAAGCCGCCACAGCAGCGAGGCAGAATGGATTGGTCAACAGCTATGCGCAGCCTGACGCCATGGGTGTGGATCGCTGGCTGGCGATGCTGGGTGCCCATGGACGCTGGGGTGGCGGGTTTGCGGTGGTGGATGCGGGGACGGCCATCACCGTGGATTATGTTGATGTGAACGGAGTGCACCTGGGTGGGTACATTCTGCCGGGTTCCCGGCTTGTCCTCCAAAGCCTCAATCAGGAGACGGGGCGGGTGCGTGCGGCTGAGGAGCTTGGATTGCAAAGCACGCCCGGGCATACGACCGCGGAGTGTGTCCATAATGGTTTGGCCTGGTCTCTTGCCGCACTGATGCAGCGGGTTGCTGACGACTGCCGCAATTTTTCCCTGTCGTATGTGGTCATGACCGGTGGGGATGGGGAGCGGCTGCACTCACTATTTCCCGGCGAGGCTGTCTATGCGCCGCATCTTGTTCTCGATGGGATGGATCTCTATTGGGGGCGTGAGCCGACGTGATCTCTGGTAATGCGGTGGAATCGCGATGAAGTGGCTTGTTTATCTGTTGGCTCTTTGTAATTTGCTGGTGCTGCTTTATGTTCACCACCTCCCCGTGATTGAAG
>SLIH01000032.1 GCA_007135745.1 Halomonas sp.
AAGAAGTTGCCCAGGGACTTGGACATCTTCTCATTATCCACCCGCACGGCCCCGGCGTGCATCCAGTAGTTGACGAATTTCTGCCCGGTGGCCGCCTCGGACTGGGCAATCTCGTTTTCATGGTGCGGGAACTTCAGATCAGGCCCACCCCCATGAATATCGAAGGTGTTGCCAAGCCGGCAGGTGGACATGGCCGAGCATTCGATGTGCCAGCCGGGCCGGCCATCACCCCAGGGGGAAGGCCAGCTGACCTCGTCAGGCTTCGCGGCTTTCCAGAGGGCGAAATCCGCCGGGCTTTTCTTCGCTTCATCCACCTGCACCCGGGCACCAGCCACCAGGTCTTCAAGCTTTTTCTTGCTGAGCTTGCCGTAGTCCTCAAAGGTTGAAACGGCATAGTAAACATCGCCGTTGCTGGCCTGGTAGGCGTGGCCCTTGTCGACAAGAATCTGGATGAGATTAATGATTTCGCGCACGTATTCCGTAGCACGGGGCTCCTCGGTGGGCCGCTGGACACCCAGCGCGGCCTCGTCCTCGTGCATGGCATCAATCATACGATCCACAAGGGCGAGAAAATCCTCGCCGTTCTCCCGGGCACGGTCGAGAATCTTGTCGTCGATATCGGTGATGTTACGCACGTAATGGACGTCGTAGCCCCGCTCGCGCAGGTAACGGGTGATCACATCAAAGGCCACCAGCACGCGGGCGTGACCCAGGTGACAGTAGTCGTACACCGTCATGCCGCAGACGTACATCCGCACCTTCCCGGGTTCGAGGGGGCGGAATTCTTCCTTTTGCTGCGTGAGGGTGTTGTAGATCCGGATCACGTTGGCTCCATTATCTGGTAAATGAATTGCTCCGTTTCAGCCCTTCTGGCTGATCTTGGCCCAGGAATCGCGCAGGGTTACAGTGCGGTTGAACACCGGCTTGTCCGCGGTACTGACCAGCGGATCGAAAAAGAAATAGCCTTCGCGCTCGAACTGGTACGGAATATCCTGCCTCGGCTCGGCCAGGCCCGGCTCCGCTTTGCCGTGCTCGACAATAATCAGCGATTCCGGATTGAGGTGCTCGGTGAAATCCACCGCCTTGTCGCCGTCCGGGTCCTCGTGCGCGAACATGCGATCGTAAAGGCGCAGCTCCACATCCACGGCGGCACGGGCGGAAACCCAGTGAATCACGCCCTTTGCCTTGTAGCCTTCGGGGTTAACGCCGAGGGTGGCCGGGTCGTATTCGCAGTGAACCTCCACCACCTCGCCAGCGTCGTTCTTGACGAAATCGGTGCAGGTAATCACATAGCCGCCCCGAAGGCGCACGGCACGCCCCGGCGCCAGGCGCTTCCACTTGCCGGGCGGTTCCTCGGCGAAGTCGCCGGCATCAATGTACATTTCCCGTGTCCAGATGACTTCCCGGGTGCCCATGCTTTCATCCTGGGGATGGACGGGGAGCGTCAGGCTCTCCTGCTTGTCCTCGGGGTAATTGGTCAGCACCAGCTTGAGCGGCTTGAGCACGCACATGGCGCGGGGGGCACGTTGGTTGAGGTCATCCCGAATGGCATGTTCCAGCATGCCCAGATCCACCGTGCCACCGGTCTTGTTGACGCCTACCATCTCACAGAACTGGCGCAGGGATTTCGGCGTAAAGCCACGGCGGCGCATGCCGGAAATGGTGGGCATGCGCGGATCATTCCAGCCGTCCACGTAGCCTTCATCGACCAGGCGCAGCAGCTTGCGCTTGCTGGTGATGGTGTAGTTGAGATTGAGCCGGGCAAACTCGATCTGCCGTGGCCGGCATGGTGGCGTGGTGTTCTCCAGCGCCCAGTCATAAAGGGGGCGATGGTCTTCGAACCCCAGGGTGCAGAGCGAGTGGGTAATGCCTTCCTGTGCGTCTGAAAGCGGATGGGTGAAATCGTACATGGGGTAAATGCACCACTTGTCCCCGGTCTGATGGTGGGTCAGATAGCGGATGCGATAGAGGATCGGATCGCGCAGGTTCATGTTGGGCGAGGCCATGTCGATTTTCGCCCGCAGAACGTGCGCCCCCTCGGCGAATTCACCCGCGCGCATGCGCCGGAACAGGTCCAGATTCTCCTCAACGGAGCGCTCCCGATACGGGCTGTTGCGCCCCGGTTCGGTCAGAGTGCCCCGGTACTCGGCGGCTTGCTCCGCGCTCAGGCTGCAGACGTAGGCCTTGCCCTTGGTGATCAGTTCCTCTGCATAATCGTAGAGGCGATCAAAATAATCCGAAGCAAACCGGATCTCTCCGGCCCACTCAAAACCCAGCCAGCGCACATCCTCTACAATGGCATCGATGTATTCCTGGCTTTCCTTTTCCGGGTTGGTGTCATCGAAGCGCAGCGTGCAGTCACCGTCAAACTCTTCCGCCAAACCGAAATTGAGGCAGATGGATTTGGCATGACCGATGTGCAGATAACCGTTGGGTTCCGGTGGAAAACGGGTCACGATGCGGTCGTGCTTGCCGTTTTTCAGGTCCTCTTCAACGATGGTCCGGATGAAATTGCGTGCCTTGCCTTCTTCCGCGTTCATAAATCCCCTGAGACTGAAAGACCAATAAGGGCGGTATTATAATCATACTCGGGGCATGATCTCATGCACCGCGAGCCTGATTCCCTTACAATGCGCCCAGAACCCCCGGGAGGAAGCAAACTGATGGTGATTCTGGAAACAAACAAAGGCCGGATTGTGCTGGAGCTCAACTATGAGCAGGCACCGCTGACCACTGCCAATTTTGAACAGTATGTTCGTGATGGCTTCTATGAAGGACTCATTTTCCATCGCGTGATCAGCAACTTCATGATCCAGGCCGGAGGCTTCGATCCGGAAATGAACCCCCGCCGCCCCCGCGAGCCCATCGAGAATGAGGCAGACAACGGCCTCAGCAACATGCGGGGTACCGTTTCGATGGCGCGCACCATGAGTCCACACACAGCCTCTTCGCAGTTCTTTATTAACGTCAATGACAACGGTTTTCTGGATCACACCTCCAAAAGCTCCGAAGGCTGGGGTTATGCCGTTTTTGGACGGGTGGTTGAAGGAATGGACGTCGTGGATACCATTCGCGAGCTGCCAACCACCAGCCGCGCCGGCCACCGGGACGTACCGGAGGAGAACGTCATTATCGAGAAAGCCTGGATCACCGAGGAAAAGAACGCCCAATGACCACTCGATTTATCGCCGATCTGCATCTTGAAGAAGCGCGCCGGGACGTTACGGACGCTTTTCTTGCCTTTCTGCCCACCTATGCCCATGGCATTGACGCGTTATATATTCTGGGTGATTTCTTTGAAGCCTGGATCGGTGATGATGAACGCACACCGCTGCAGGAAGAAGTGTCCAACGCCCTGCTGCGTACACGGGAAACCGGCACACGCCTATACCTGATGCACGGTAACCGCGACTTTCTGATCGGCCAGGATTTCTGTGATCGCGTGGGCGCGGAGCTGCTGGAAGATCCCACCGTGATCGATCTGTACGGCGAACTCACCCTTCTGATGCACGGAGACAGCCTCTGTACCGCCGACGAGGAATACCAGACGTTCCGCGCCAACATGCGCAACCCTCAATGGCAACAGGCCTTCCTGCAACGCCCGCTGGCGGACCGACAGCTGGTTGCGAAACAGATGCGCCAGATCAGCCAGGCCAAAAACCAGGGCAAGAAACAGGACATCATGGACGTGACGCCCGAGGAAGTGGCGGCGGACATGGAACGCCATCAGGTACAGCAGCTGATCCACGGCCACACTCATCGGCCGGCGGTGCATGACCTGACAGCAAACGGGCAGCCCGCGAAGCGCTATGTCCTCGGGGATTGGGCTCGCAAGGTCTGGTTTATCGAAGCAGAACCGAACTCAACACCCGAACTTCTGAGTGTTGAGTTCGACGCACTCTAGTACAGGCCAGAGGTCAGTCCTCAAGCAGCCCCAGATTGAGCCCCCGGGACTCGATAGTCTCTGAACGGCTTGTGGCGTCCGCGAGACGTTCCGCACTGAACCCTTCCGGCAAGGCGACACGCAGCTCGACATTGACGTCACCGGGCTCATCCAGCTTGGGCGAGGCGGCGTCGACCTGAACGTCGGCCAGTGCCAGTTGCATGCCCTTATCGAAGAAGGCATCGCCGGAAGCTGAGTAGGTGGTTCCGAATATCGACAGAGTGTCATTGCCATTGTCCACCAGCTCCACAACCCGCCACTCCATGGGTCGCTCCAGGCTGCCCGCGGAAACCACCTCGAAATAGCCCCGAGCGGGGTTATCGACGCCCTTGTCGGCACAGGTCTCCCCAGCATCGGTGGCCGCAATCGTTGCGCCATCGGCACAGACGGCCGTTACGATGTTGCGGTGCGCGTGTCCGGCAAGATGAGCGATAACGCGATCACTCTCGGCCAGTTTTTCCCGGAACTCGGCCGTGGACAGGCCACCGACCGGATCGGGCATTACGGAACGGAGCTGGAACAGGATCTCGAAGGCATCGACAGCCAGATCACCCATTCCACCAAAGCCATTCAGCAAATCGACGCCGTCCTCCAATTGCTGTTGGGTGAGTTCGGCCCACTCGGTTTCATCACCCAAGGTGATCACACTGGCAAAGAAATCCAGAGCCTGGCGGTTTCCGACGCCTTCACCCCCTTCAACGCCCCGCACCGGCGCCCCAACATCACCGGTGGAAAGACTACCGTCCGAGGCGTCGCAATCAACCGCCACACCAAAGTTCGCAACCAATGAGAACCCCTCACAGATTGTCTGCTCCAGGAAGAGACGGAACGGGTGGGTTTGGGTTAATGAACCTGAATAGTTGTGGCTGTGGACCATCACCAGCTGGTTTTCCTGCTCGGCCCTTTGGAGTTGGTCCTCGAGGAAAGCAATCTGGTCCCGGGCCGGATCACCCACATCGTCATCCAGTGCCTCTCCCTGAAGCGAGGGGACGGAGAAAAGCGGGGCATCCTCGTCACCGGGTCTGTTGAGTCTCCCCTCAGCCGTGGTGGAAAGCTCGTCCGATAGCTCGTCATCAATCTCCAGCCCATCCTCGTCCAGTGGCGCCTGTGGCCGACCGACCACACCCGCCGCACCGCCGTAGATATTAGCCGTATCCAGGGTCACAACCCGCAGCCAATCAGCGCTCTCTGGAACATGGGCGTGGAAACCCACACAGTAGCCGTCCTCGTTCGGGCTATTGAGTTCCTCGGTGTAACCATGCCCCTGAAGCTGGCTGTCGCTATCCAGATGGGCCTGAACGAAACCGCAGAGATCCACATGAGCGCGACCTTCATCGGCTTCAATCAACCTGGGATTAAGATCGCCTCCGGCAAAGTAGTCATTGAACGCCTGATGGAATCGTTGCCAGGAAATCAGGTCACTCAATTCGGGACCATTCACCGGCACGATATAGAATTCGCTTTCTTCAAGCTGATCCCGTCTTTCGTCGCCAGTGGCCACGTTGGGAATCGAGAGGCCGTTCTGCCCGAAGAGACGTGCGTACCGATCCGCCCGTTCGCCCTCTGAGTTGACGAACTGCATGGCCCCAACCGGGAAGTTGCCCAGAATCAGCACGTCATGATTGCCCGTCGCCGACAACCAGGGCGCATCCAGCCCCGGGGCTTCAATGGGTGCCTGTGGGTCGAGGTCGGATGCCAGATCCAGCGCAATGGTGTTGGCACTGACCGGAGTGAAGGTGCCGCCATTCATCAGGGTAAGGAACCAGTCCAGCTCGTTCTCCTGGGCATTTTCCAGGGCGTCCCCTGCGTGCACTGCCAGATCAAAATCTCTGCTCAGCGACTGGATACGATTGGCGCCCCGTATGAGGGCATCAGCAGAATGAGCAATCAGAGGATTGACCGATCGGTAAGCGGTAGTGGTCACTGGAGGCGCGGCAAATTTACTTGCGGGGATCAGCGCGGGGGATTTTTCGTCGACGATCTGGGCGTCGGCGGCATGCAGCATATAGAAGACACTGCCACGCCCATCCCCGCCAGTCAGTTCAAAGGGGTTACGTTCGACCCGCTCCCAACCCTCGGTAAAAATAAACCGCCCCAGATCCTCAAGGGTTTCAATACCCTCACCCTCGTCCGAGCTCGTATCCACAAACTCCGGCTCATTGGCCCGGGGATCACCGTGGCGAACCGGTGGTGTCTCCAGGCTTTCAAATCCAAGCAGGGGTTCAACCCTGGCCTCTGTGGAGAAAAGAAGTCCATCCGGCTCAATGTCCAGCCCTGGCGGATCGTCGCTGCTACTGCTGCTTCCGCCACAACCACCAATAATAAGGGAAGAACCAACGGCGGCCGCCAGCAGGCCGCGCCGCATGCCGACAAATGTTTTCGTTTTCATGACCTTGCCTCTATTGTTTTTGTGAGGACGGGGCTCGCCAGTTTCCAGACCAGTGAGCCGCTTTTATTGGTCCTGGACGGACAGCTTCCTTACGGCCACGTCCTTGTGGAAGTGTAGTTCAGAGGCAGGGGGAGGTATTGACGATCGACGCCACCCGTTAGTGTCAGGAAGAAGGCACGCCGCTATGAAAGCGGAAAACAGTGTCTGGAGACTGGATCAGCTCCCGCTCCACGGCGAGAAAATCCTCGATTCTTTCATCAATGGATTCACCCGCCGCCTCCTCGGCAAGCTTCAGATAATCCTGGTAATGGCGCGCTTCCGAGCGCAGCAGCGAGATGTAGAACCCGTGCAGCTCCTCATCAAGATGGGGTGCAATAACGTTGAATCGCTCACAGGAGCGCGCCTCGATAATGGCACCGATGATCAGTGTATCCACCAGGCGCCCTGGCTCCTCCCTGCGCGCCACCTCATGCAGCGCCCCCGCATAACGTGCGGGCGACAGATGACAATAGGCCACGTCACGCTTCTGCATGATGGAGAGGACCTGCTCAAAATGGCGCAGCTCTTCACGGGCCAGGCGCGACATCTTGTGCAGCAGCTCTGGGTTGTCTACATAGCGGTACATCAGCCCCAACGCGGTGGAAGCCGCCTTCTTTTCACAGTGTGCGTGGTCGATGAGCAGCACATCCTGATTCTCAAGGGCAGCCTTCACCCAGGCATCAGGGGTGCTACAGGGTAAAAAGTCGTGAATCGGTGAAAGGTCCACATCCGGCATAACTGGCTCCAGGCAAGGAAATCGAGTAGAATACCGCGTCTTTTTTCATCGCGACAAGCCGCAAAATGAGGGTCTGATTGTGCTAGAAGCCTATCGTGAACATGTAGCCGAACGCGCGGCTCAGGGCATCCCCCCCAAGCCCCTGACCGCTGAACAAACCGCCGAGCTGGTGGAGCTGCTGAAAAACCCGCCTGCCGGCGAAGAGGAAACCCTGGTCGATCTGCTGGAAAACCGCATTCCGCCGGGTGTGGACGAAGCCGCTTACGTCAAGGCCGGTTTCCTTGATGCCATTGTCAAAGGTGAGGCGGAATCCCCCCTCGTCGACAAAAAGCACGCCGTTCGCATTCTCGGTCGCATGCAGGGTGGCTACAACATCCACACGCTGCTTGACCTGCTCGATGATGAAGGAGAGCTGGGCAAACTGGCCGCGGAAGAATTCAAGCAAACCCTCCTGGTCTTCGATGCCTTCCACGACGTAAAAGAGAAGGCCGATGCCGGCAACGCAAACGCCAGGGAAGTGCTCCAATCCTGGGCCGATGCGGAATGGTTCCTGAACAAGCCCGACGTACCGGAAAAAATGACTCTGACGGTCTTCAAGGTACCGGGTGAGACCAACACAGACGACCTCTCACCAGCCCCGGATGCGTGGTCTCGCCCAGACATTCCGCTGCACGCTCTGGTCATGTACAAGATGCCGCGCGAAGGGTTGGAAAATGCTCTGGAAACCATTACCGAACTGAAGAAGAAAGGCCATGACCTGGCTTTCGTCGGTGACGTGGTCGGTACCGGTTCCTCACGGAAATCCGCGACCAACTCCGTGCTCTGGCACACGGGTCGTGACATCCCCGGCGTACCGAACAAGCGCACCGGTGGTGTCTGCATCGGCGGCAAGATTGCCCCCATCTTCTTCAACACCATGGAAGATGCCGGTGCCCTGCCCTTTGAAACAGACGTTACCAAGCTCAACATGGGCGACGTGATCGACGTCTATCCCTTTGAAGGCAAGATCACCAATCACGAAACGGGCGAACTGATCAGCGAGTTCGAGCTCAAGAGTGAAGTGATTCTGGATGAAGTTCGCGCCGGTGGCCGGATTCCCATGATCATTGGCCGCGGCCTGACCGACAAGGCCCGTGAAGCACTGGGACTTGGTCCGAGTGATGTGTTCCGCCGCCCGGCCCAGGTCCAGGAAAGCGACAAGGGCTATACCCTGGCCCAGAAGATGGTCGGCAAGGCCTGTGGTCTCGAGGGCGTTCGGCCCAACCAGTACTGCGAGCCCAAGATGACCACCGTGGGTTCCCAGGATACCACCGGCCCCATGACCCGGGACGAACTCAAGGATCTGGCCTGCCTTGGCTTCTCCGCTGACCTGGTGATGCAGTCTTTCTGTCATACGGCGGCCTATCCGAAGCCGGTGGACGTTGAAATGCAGCACACCATGCCCGATTTCATCATGAACCGTGGCGGTGTTTCCCTGCGTCCGGGCGACGGTGTTATTCACAGCTGGCTGAACCGCATGCTGTTGCCGGACACCGTCGGAACGGGCGGTGATTCCCACACCCGCTTCCCCATGGGGATCTCTTTCCCGGCCGGTTCCGGTCTGGTGGCCTTCGCGGCAGCGACCGGTGTTATGCCGCTGGATATGCCAGAATCTGTCTGCGTTCGCTTCAAGGGCAAGCGCCAGCCGGGCGTGACGCTGCGGGATCTGGTTCACGCCATTCCGCTGTACGCCATCAAGGATGGGCTGCTGACGGTCGAGAAAGCCGGCAAGAAGAACATCTTCTCCGGGCGCATCCTGGAAATCGAAGGCCTTGAGGATCTGACGGTTGAGCAGGCGTTTGAACTCTCCGACGCTTCCGCCGAGCGCTCCGCCGCCGGCTGTACCATCACCCTCTCCGAGGATTCAGTGGCCGAGTACCTGCGCTCCAACATCACTATGCTGCGTTGGATGATTGCTGAAGGTTACGGCGATCAGCGCACCCTGGAGCGTCGCGCCCAGATGATGGAAGAGTGGCTGGAGAACCCGAGCCTGATGCGTGCGGACAAGGACGCAGAGTACACCGCCGTCATCGAGATCGACATGGACGAGATCAAGGAGCCGATCGTCTGTGCTCCGAACGATCCGGACGATGCCCGCCTGCTCTCGGACGTGGCTGGCGACAAGGTGGACGAAGTGTTCGTCGGTTCCTGCATGACCAACATCGGTCACTTCCGTGCCGCTGGCAAGCTGCTGGAGCAGAACCAGGAAGCCTTGCCGACGCGTCTCTGGGTTGCACCGCCGACTAAGATGGATCAGGCGCAGCTTATGGAAGAAGGCTACTACAACACCTTCGGCCGTAACGGTGTACGCACCGAAATTCCCGGTTGTTCACTGTGCATGGGTAACCAGGCGCGAGTGGAAGCCGGATGCACGGTGCTTTCCACCTCTACGCGGAACTTCCCCAACCGTCTGGGCGATGGCGCCAATGTCTATCTCACCTCGGCAGAACTTGCCTCGGTAGGCGCCATTCTCGGCCGCATTCCGACGGTGGACGAGTACATGCAGTTTGCTCAGAACATCGACGGCATGGCGGGCGAGATCTATCGCTACCTGAACTTCGACCAGATGGAGCAATATCAGTCGAAAGCAGAACAGGCGAACGCTACCGAAGCCTGATCGCAGGCGTAAAAAAAGCGGAGGGCTCACCCCTCCGCTTTTCTGGATCCTTCCAACGGGGCCTCAGACTTCTGGTTTGCGGCCCCGTTTCTTTTTTTTACTTCGGTTCCTGCGCCTCGTAATAAGCCGCAAGATCCTTGATGTCCTCATCACTCAGATTGCGCGCCTGAGGCGTCATCTGCGCGTTATCAATCTCTCCACTGCGGTAGCCCTTCAGAAGCTCGACGAGTTCTTCGGCATCCCGTCCAGCCAGGCTTGGGAACATCGAAGGCACATTACTGCGCCCCGCAGTACCATGACAGCCGGCACAGGTGCGCGCTTTACTCTCACCACGTTCCACATCGCCTGCCACAACCGCCCCATTCAAGCCAAAAACCATGGCGGCAGAGAAAGCCAGTACACCAGCAAATTTCATTTTCATATCGTTTTTCCTACCGTTTCTGATATCCAGTGTTCTTGTTGCGTACGCCTCAGGGTATGGCAAGAGCCGCACCCGATCAAAGTTGTCTCACCACAATAATTATACTTAAACAGGCATCCCGGATACATTAAAAAATACCAAAAAAGCAAGCCCCACAGGGAGCTGGCCCTCAGTAATTGTACTGACTATCGGGTGCCGATGATCTTGTCGAACTCTTCCGCTATATCCTGATCCGGCCCGGTGGTCATTCTGGATACCACGACGATGGCAATCATGGAGAAGAGGAAGCCTGGAATGATCTCGTAGAGGTCAAACAGACCGCCACTGAGGGTATCCCAGATAACCACCGTCAGCCCCCCGACCATGACACCCGCCAGGGCACCATTTCGATTCATGTTGCGCCAGTAGAGCGAGAGAATAATCGCGGGGCCAAAGGCGGCGCCGAAACCGGCCCAGGCATAGGCCACCAGATCGAGCACCATGCTCTCGTCATCCATGGCTACGGTGCCTGCAATAACAGCAATCACCAGCACGGCAATGCGGCCCACTTTGACCAGTTCTTCCGGTGAGGCGTCTTCGCGGATAAAGCCCTTGTAGAAGTCCTCTGCCAGTGCCGATGACGAGACCAGCAGCTGGGAATCGGCGGTACTCATGATCGCGGCCAGAATGGCGGCCAGCAATACACCCGCAACCGCTGGATGGAAGAGTGCGTCCACGAGCAACATGAAGGCAAGCTCACCATCATCCAGAGGCGTTTCAAAGTAAGTAATGCCGGCCCAGCCTACAAAGAGCGCACCAATCAGTGTCAGAGCGGACCAGGAGACCGCAATACGACGTGCGTAGGGAACCCGCGCACCATCCTTGATGCCGAGGAATCGGGCCAGCACGTGGGGCTGCCCGAAATACCCCAGCCCCCAACCCAGCAGGGAGAGAATAGCCAGTATTCCCAGCGCTTCACCCTCGGCATCCGAGAACAGGTGCAACATGCCGGTACCTTCCGCCCGCATTGAATCAGCCACGGCATCCATGCCTCCGGCGGCATTGATGGCGAGGATGGGCACAAGAATCAACGCGGCCAGCATCAGCAGACCCTGGACAACGTCGGTCCAGGACACCGCAAGAAAACCGCCAAAGAGCGTATAGGAAACGACCGCCAGAGTTCCGGCAATCACTGCCCAGTGATAGGGCATCCCAAACACTGTTTCGAACAGCTTGCCCCCGGCGACCAGGCCCGAGCTGGTGTAGAAAAGGAAGAAAAGAAGAATGAAGAAGGCTGAGATGACACGCAATGCCCTGGTGTTGTCCCGGAAACGGTTCTCAAAGAACGACGGAATTGTCAGGGAGTCACTGGCCGCGAAACTGTAATTGCGTAAGCGCCTCGCAACGAGCAGCCAGTTCAGATAAGTACCGATAAGCAGGCCAACGGCAATCCAGATGGCCTCCAGTCCGGCAACATAGGCGTACCCCGGCAACCCGAGAAGCAACCACCCACTCATGTCGGAGGCCCCGGCACTAAGCGCTGAGGGAATCGGGCCCAGAGAACGTCCACCGAGTATGTAATCAGAGAGGCTCTGCGTGCGCATGTAGGCCACAAGGCCCAGGGCAAGCATACCAATAATGTAGAGTATGAAGGTGACACTGACTGCAAAGGTATCTTCGATCATCACGTGACTCCCACGGGGGGATTCCCCTTGTTATTGTTTAGCTTATGGTTTCCACACCCAGAGACAGGAGTGTCGCGTTTCCACCCGCCGCTGTCGTGTTATTGGTGCGGACACGTTCCGTCGCGAACCGCAGCATGTATTGCGGGCCACCCGCTTTTGGCCCCGTACCGGACAACCCGCGCCCACCGAAGGGCTGGACACCGACAACGGCGCCCACCTGGTTCCGGTTGATGTAGGTGTTCCCCACCTTGACCCGACGCTCAATGTACGCCGCCGTGGATTCGTTGCGGCTATGAATACCGAGCGTCAGTCCATATCCGACGCTGTTGATGGCATCAATAACCCTGTCCAGCTCTTTGGCCCCATAACGCACGATATGCAGAACAGGGCCAAAATATTCCTGTTCCAGTGTTTCAATTCCCTTGATCCCGTAGGCCGCCGGTTCAACGAAAAAACCGTTGTCGGCGTCGGCGGGCCGCTGAGCTTCACCCACGGACCGCCCACTGCGGCGCAGATCATCAACATGAGAGGCCAACACCCGATGAGCCTGACGATCAATCACGGGGCCCACGTCGGTGGTATGGAATTCGGGATTGCCCACACGCAGCTCCCTCATGGCACCGGCAAGGGTTTCTTCCATGACATCCGCCACATCCTCCTGCACATAAAGTACACGCAGGGCTGAACAGCGCTGGCCTGCACTGCCAAAAGCCGACATCAGCGTATCCCGAACCACCTGTTCCGGCAGCGCGCTGCTATCAACGATCATGGCGTTCTGGCCACCGGTTTCAGCGATCAGCGGGATGATCGCCCCTTCCCTGGCCGCCAGGGTCCGGCTGATGACGTGGGCAGTATGGGTTGACCCTGTGAAGGTGACCCCGGCGAGACGCTCATC
>SLIH01000287.1 GCA_007135745.1 Halomonas sp.
AGCTGGGCCGGGTCACGGATGGCATTGGCGAGCAGCTTTTGCCAGCTCGTTGCGGTATCCGGTTCCCGGGCTTCAATCGGCACCGTTCTTCGCTGTATCATTGGGCTCCCAACTTTACTGGACAATGAGTGATAACTGATGGCGAGCTATTCTACCAATGAATTCCGCGGCGGGCTTAAGGTCATGTTGGACGGTGACCCTTGCGTGATCCTGGAAAACGAATTCGTTAAGCCGGGCAAGGGGCAGGCCTTCAACCGTGTGAAGCTGCGTAACCTCAACACCAATCGGGTCTGGGAACGCACCTTCAAGTCCGGCGAATCGCTGGAGGCGGCAGACGTCATGGACCTCGACATGGAGTATGTCTACAGCGATGGCGAGTTCTGGCACTTCATGAAGACGGACGGTTCTTTTGAGCAGTTTGCCGCGGACGAGAAAGCGGTGGGTGATTGCGTCAAGTGGCTCAAGGAGCAGGAAGTATACTCGGTTACCCTATATAACGGGGCACCATTGAATGTCTCTCCGCCCAATTTTGTTGAGCTCGAAGTGGTCGATACCGATCCCGGCCTCAAGGGCGATACGGCCCAGGGCGGCTCCAAGCCGGCCACGCTGTCCACGGGCGCCGTGGTCAACGTGCCTCTGTTTATTGAGGTGGGGGAGCTGCTCCGGGTTGATACGCGCAAGAATGAGTATGTGGCCCGAGCCAAGGGCTGATTGGATCCATTCTACCCCGACGGACCCCGGTACCTGCCGGGGTTTTTTACGCCTGTTGGAGGCCTGCAATGACTGTTCAGGGCGATGACTGGCGCCCTGCCGCCAGTCTGGAGAGGCTGCGTGCGCGAGCCGCGCTGCTGGCCAGTGTGCGTGCTTTTTTTTCCGCTCGCGGTGTTCTGGAGGTGGAAACGCCGGTGCTTGGACGCTTTGGCGTATCCGAGCCTCATCTGCACAGCGTGTCCGTAACGTCGGTTTTTGACGGAGAAGGCTTTTTGCAGACCTCGCCCGAATACCATATGAAGCGCCTCCTGGCGGCTGGTAGCGGCCCCATCTATCAGATCGCGCGGGTGTTTCGTGGCGACGAGCAGGGCGGCCGGCACAATCCGGAGTTTTCCCTGCTGGAATGGTATCGCCCGGGCTTCGGCATGGAGCAGCTGATGGAGGAAGTGGCTGATCTGGTTGTCGGTGTGCTTGGCTGTGAGCGTCCTTCCGTGCGGGATTGTCGCGAGCTTTACCGGACACTGGCTGACGTGGATCCATGGGAGGACGGGGATGCTGAGCTGGTTGAAGCGGCATCAGAATTCAGTGGCGTAGTGCAGGAACAGATAAGCCGGGGCGACGCTTTGGATCTGCTCATGAGCTTCTGTATCGAACCCGCGTTAGCGGAACAGGGACCGGTCTTTGTGGTCAACTATCCGCCGGAGCAGGCCGCTCTGGCCCGCAGGGATCTGCATCAGGGCTACACTGTTGCCCGGCGATTCGAGCTCTATGTGCAGGGGCTGGAGTTGTGCAATGGGTATCAGGAGCTGGCCGACGCCAAAGAGCAGCGTGAACGCTTTGCCGAGGATAATCGGCTCCGGCAATCGCTGGAGCGCCGCCCCATGGAAGCCGACTCAAGGCTGATCGCCGCCCTGAGCCACGGCCTGCCCGAATGCAGCGGGGTTGCTCTGGGGCTGGATCGTCTGCTGATGCTGCTGGTGGGGGCGAGCTCAATCAGCGAGGTGTTGGCATTCCCCGCCGATCGGGCTTGATCTAGACCCTATCTCCCATCGCCTGTCCCATTCGCACGGTCTCGCCGGGACCTTGGCCTGAGCGCCAGCGCAGGGTATCCCGCGGGAGCGCCAGGATAACCGTGGAGCCCAGGCGAAATCGCCCCATTTCCTCGCCTCGGGCAAGACTGAGGTGCTGATTGGTGCCCTGATAGTTCTCCATGGCAAGGCGGTTCCCGGCAGGGGCGACTCGCCCCGCCCAGACGGTTTCAATGCTCGCGACAATCATGGCCCCCACCAGTACGACAGCCATGGGGCCGAAGTCGGTTCGGAACCAGGCGACCACGCGTTCATTGCGGGCAAACAGGCGTGGAACCTCTTCCGTTGTTTTGGGGTTCACCGAAAACAGGCGGCCAGGGATAAAGGTCATCTTCTCCAGCACGCCGCCCAGTGGCATATGCACGCGGTGGTAGTCCCGGGGTGAGAGGTAAATGGTGCTGAAGGCACCGCCTTCAAATGCCGACAGGCGGTTTTCCGGTTCCGCGGTCAGTTCCGCCAGTGAAAAGGATTGCCCCTTGGCCTGAAAAATGCGGCCCCGCCGAATCTCGCCAAGTTGACTGATGGTGCCATCCGCCGGGGAGATCAGGGTCTTTTCATCGCCTTCCAGTGGGCGGGCATCGGGTTTCAGGGCGCGGGTGAAAAACTCGTTGAAACTGCTGTAGCTCCTGGGATCGGGGTCAGCTGCTTCCTTCATGTCCACGCCATAACGCTCGATGAACCATTTTATGAACGGGTCACGGATCGCGGCTGCGTGGCTGTCGGCGACAAGTCCGGCGGCGCGCGACAGCAGGTGCTGGGGAACCAGGTGTTGGCTCAATACAAAAGGCGAAAGGGCCATCAGGAATTACTCCACCGGGGTGTTGGGTTGATTGCCCCATTCCGACCAGGAGCCGGCATAGCCCTGGACGTTGGGGTAGCCCAGAGCCTTGGCAACCAGGTAGCTCAACCCGGAGCGGTGATGGGTCTGGCAGTGGGTGATGACGGGCTGTCCGGGCTCAATGCCGCTTTTCTCAAGCAATTGACGCAGCTGGGGTTCGGGCTTGAGGCGGAACTGGCGTGAGGGGTCCATGAGTTGTGTCCATTCCAGGTTGACGGCACCGGGTATATGGCCGTTGCGGGCGGCGGTCTGGCGTTCGCCACGGAACTCGGCGGGTGAGCGCGCATCCCAGATGACATGGTCGCCCCGTTCCACCGCCTCAAGAACCGCTTCCAGTGAGGCCGTCGGGGGCTCCTGGATTGTGACTTCAAACCGGCCGGGCTCGGGCTGCGGGATGTCCGGGGTCAGTGGGTGACCTTCCTCCGCCCAGGCAATGAGGCCGCCATTAAGGAAGCTGTAGCTGCTGTGCCCGATGCAATCCAGAAGCCATATGAAGCGACCGGCCCAGCCGCCACCCTCATCGTCATAAACCACCACATGACTTTCCGGGTTGAGGCCGATGCGCTCAGCCAGGCGCTGGAGGTGCTGTTGCTCGGGCAGCTTGCCGGGAGCCGGCGGTGTTCCGCGCTGGGTTTCGCCCGGATGCACATGGGCGGCCCCGGGAATGTGCCCCTGTTGATAGCGTTCCGGATTGCTGAGGTCAACCAGG
>SLIH01000116.1 GCA_007135745.1 Halomonas sp.
AAGGCTACCGGAGTCCCGGGATCGAGGCAATAGCGCTGGGGGAAGCGGGCGCTTTGTCGGTATGATGGAGCCTTTGGTTGCATTGGGGATTGCCGAATGGACACAGGTAATGGAGAGGCCATTCAGGCGCGCGGATTGGCCAAGTGCTTTGGTTCGACGCGAGCCCTGGATGGGGTCAGTTTCAGTGTCCGGCCCGGAACCGTGCTGGGGCTGCTGGGGCCCAATGGTGCGGGCAAGACCACGGTGGTGCGGATTCTGGCGACCTTGCTGGGGCCTGATGCGGGGGATGCCTGGGTGGATGGGCATCATGTGGTGGATCAGGCCCACGCCGTGCGCGGCACCATTGGCCTTACCGGTCAGTATGCCTCGGTGGATGAGAAGCTCACTGGCCGCGAGAACCTGCTTTTGATCGGTCGTCTGCTGGGTCTGTCCCGCCGCCAGAGTCGGGAACGGGCGGATGAGCTGCTGGGGGAATTCAGCCTGACGGACGCCGCCCATCGTCCGGCCAGCACCTACTCGGGCGGTATGCGGCGGCGGCTTGATCTGGCTGCCAGTCTTGTTGGTCGGCCCCGTATTCTGTTTCTGGATGAACCGACCACCGGCCTGGACCCTCGTGCCCGGCTCGATCTCTGGGATCTGGTGCGGCGTCTGGTGGCTGAGGGCACTACGGTGCTGCTGACCACCCAGTATCTGGAGGAGGCGGACGCGCTGGCGGATGATCTGGTGGTGATTGATCAGGGGCGGGTGATTGCCGAGGGTACACCTGCGGAATTGAAGCAGCGCATTGGCGCGCGGACTCTGGTGGTGATGGCCAGCTCCCAGGAGGCGGTAACGGCGCTGAGTGACGCTGTGGCCGAAGTCGTTGGGAAGATGCCGAAGGTTGATGGGCGCCGGGTAAGTGTGCCGCTGTCGGATGCCTCGCATCTGGCGGCTGTGGTGCGGAAACTGGATGAGCAGGGTCTGAGTGTGGATGAGCTGATGGTGCGGGGTGCCAGTCTGGATGATGTGTTCCTGTCCCTGACCGGGCGCCATGTGGCCCGTGATGAGGAAGAAGAGGGGGCGGCATGACGGGCGAGGGGCTTTCCGCAGGCCTTCGTCAGACCCTGACGCTGGCCTGGCGTTCATTGCTGAATTTCAAGCGTAATCCCTGGGAGCTGGCGGATTTCAGCTTTCAGCCGATTCTGTTCCTGCTGCTGTTTCTCTACGTTTTTGGGGGCGCGGTGGCCGGTTCAACGGAAGATTATCTGACCTTCCTTCTGCCGGGTGTCATCGTCATGAACCTGGTGTTCGTGACCGTTTATGCGGGCCATGGTCTCAACACGGATCTGACCAAGGGCGTGTTCGACCGTTTCCGTGCCCTGCCCATCGCCCGCTGGTCGCCGTTGGCGGGGCGTATTCTTGCGGACATGGTCAAGCAGAGCTGGTGTGTTCTGTTGCTGCTGGTGATCGGATTTATGCTGGGATTCCGCCTGGGCGCCCCGGCGCTGGGGCTGATCTGGATGCTGGCGCTGCTGCTGGTGTTCGCCCTGGCCATGTCCTGGGTCATGGTGCTGGTGGGGGTGCTGGCGCGGGATCCGGAGCACGTTCAGCTGTTCGGCTTCACCGCGCTCTTTCCGGTGACCTTCATCAGCAACGTCTTTGTGCCGCTGGAGACCATACCCGAAGCCCTGCAGCCGGTGGTGGCGGCCAATCCGGTATCGCTGCTGACCGACGCCGCCCGTGGGCTGCTCAGCGGCGGTGCGGTGTGGGCACCGGCCGCGGGCACCCTGCTGTGGTCGCTCGGAATTACCGCAGTGTTCGCGCCCCTGTCCGTCTGGGCACTCAATCGCAGATTGGCCCGCAGCTGACCACAATCACCTACACTTTTCCTTGCTCCTTCAGGCGCTGAGGCTGCGTCCCCGCTCGATCTCCTCACGCATGGTACGAATAATGTCGCTGTAATCATCCTGCTTGAAGATGGCGGAGCCGGCTACGAAGGTGTCGGCTCCGGCGGCGGCGATGTCGCGGATGTTGTCGGCCTTGACGCCGCCGTCCACTTCCAGGCGGATGTTGCGGCCGGTGGCGTCGATGCGGCGGCGGGCTTCGCGCAGTTTGTCGAGTGTTGAGGGAATGAAGGACTGGCCGCCGAAGCCGGGGTTGACCGACATCAGCAGGATCATGTCGAGCTTGTCGGTGACATAATCCATGTAGTGCAGCGGCGTGGCCGGATTGAAGACCAGGCCGGCCTTCAGGCCATTGTCCTTGATCATCTGCAGAGAGCGGTCAATGTGTTCGGAGGCTTCCGGATGGAAGGTGATGTAGCTGGCGCCGGCATCAATGAACATGCGGATCAGATCATCCACCGGCTTGACCATCAGGTGCACGTCGATGGGTGCGGTGACACCGTGCTTGCGCAGCGCTTCACAAACCATTGGACCGATGGTGAGGTTGGGCACATAGTGGTTGTCCATGACATCGAAATGGACCATATCCGCCCCGGCGGCCAGAACCTGGTCCACTTCCTCTCCCAGACGGGCGAAGTCGGCGGAGAGAATGGAGGGAGCGATAAGGGGTTCGTTCATGACAGCACCTGATTGGATTCTTTCAACTAGAATAAGAGGCGACAGTTTAACGAGCCCTCTTTCCTGAAACCAGCAGGAGTCTCAATTGTCCGGTTTGAAACTCTGGATCGCGCTGTGTCTTGTCTTGCTTGTGTCGGCAGGCGGAGTCCTGGCCGAGGACGAGGCTGAACAACCGCCTGATGAGGATCCGGGCGAGGAAGACGCTGCACCCCCGCGAGTAGGGATTGTTTCCTATGGCCCTGCCCGGATGGATGATGCAATGGAGGCCCGGTTTCCGGAAGAAGCCCGCTGGCTGGAAACCGAGCTTGAGCGCTTCCTTGTGCTTGAGCGGCGTCACGAGACAGCGGCGCGGCGCGGTGGCGCGGTGTTGATTGCCGATTCGGGCCGTTCGCCCGCGGATGGTCTGGCGGCGGGCATTCGGGAGGTTCTCCCGCGTGCCGGCTGGCACAGCGTGGCGCTAAGCCTGCCTGAGGCGCCACTGGAGCCGGTGCCAGAAAGGGCCGCGGCGGATCAGGATGAGGTTGAGCCGGACGAGGCTGACCCTGGTGAAGAGAATGATGGCGCCGAGGGTGAACCTGAGCGGGCCATGGTGATCGATGTGCTTCGGAGCGAAGGTAGAGATCAGGGCCATCTGGATGATTATCGAGAGGTAGCACTGAACCGGGTGGGGGCTGCTGTTGCCGAGCTCCGTAATCAGGGGATCGAGAACATTGCTTTGATCGGCCTTGGAGAAGGAGCGGACCTTGCGACCCGCTACATGCTCGCCAACCAGGCCATGTTCATG
>SLIH01000183.1 GCA_007135745.1 Halomonas sp.
ACGACGCCCTTCAACTGCGAGGGCATGTATCGCGGCTGGAGCGTCGAAGGGGGCGGTCGAAAAACGGCCATTTACTGAGGTCTTGAGAAACTAACGCAACCCGAGAAAGGACAGAATGACCAAAACGATAACGACTGCACCCACGAGATAGACGATATTGTTCATTAGTAACGCCTCCTTTTAACAACTCCGAAATCTGGCTTGCGCCGTCTTCCCTGTGGCGCGTGATGTAACGTCCTGTTCAGGCAATTCCTTCGCCCCATCCAGGTTCAGAATAGGTTGTCGGCTTCGCCTGGTCTGTTCGCTGGTGCACTGAGTTGCGGAAGAAAAGGTGGGACAAGATGGACACAAGGGTTGGCACAAGTGGGGATAAGGTGTGGGACTGGCACGCCCATAAGGGAAAAAACTGTCCTGTCTCTGGTATCTCCTTTATGCTGCGCCTCCATCCATGATCCAGGGAACACACGTTGAGCAAGATGTCTTTTTCCAACCTGGGGCTGCAGCCGGCGCTTCTGGAGAGTCTGTCGTCGCTGGGCTACGAAACCATGACGCCGATCCAGGCGCAGAGTCTGCCATACATCCTGGCGGGGCAGGATGTCATCGGGCAGGGTAAAACCGGTTCTGGGAAAACCGCGGCCTTTGGTCTCGGGCTGTTGAACCGGCTCGATCCCGAACGCTTTGAGGTTCAGGCCCTGGTGCTATGTCCCACCCGGGAGCTGGCGGATCAGGTCGCGCGGGAGATCCGCCGTCTTGCCCGGGCAACCGCCAACGTCAAGGTGCTGACGTTGTGCGGCGGCACCCCCATTGGGCCGCAGATCGGTTCGCTGGCGCATGGTGCCCACATCATAGTGGGCACGCCGGGGCGGATTGAGGATCACCTGCGCAAAGGCACCCTCAATTTGAACCGGCTGGAAACGTTGGTTCTGGACGAGGCGGACCGGATGTTTGATATGGGTTTCCAGTCCGCCCTTGAAGCTATTTTCGGCTGCGTTCCGGGTAAGCGCCAGAACCTGCTGTTCAGTGCCACCTTCCCCGAGGAGATCCAGAAGGTCGCGGAACGCCTGATGCACAAGCCGGTTCGCGTTCAGGTGGCGGAGAGCCATGATGACAGCAGTATCCGTCAGCACTTCATCCGGCTGCAGGATGAAAACCAGCGAATGAACGCATTGTGCGCGCTTTTGCTGAAGCTACGACCCGAGTCCTCCGTCGTCTTCTGCAATACCCGGCGCGAAACCCAGGAAGTGGCCGATGAGCTCGGCCGGGAAGGTTTTGATGCCCTGGCTCTGCATGGGGATCTGGAGCAGAAGGAGCGCGACCAGACCCTGGTGCGCTTCGCGAACAAGAGTGCCTCCATCCTGGTCGCCACGGATGTGGCGGCCCGGGGGCTGGACATTGAATCGCTGGATGCGGTGTTCAATTACCACATTGCCCGTGACAGTGATGTGCATACCCACCGCATTGGGCGCACGGGACGTGCCGGGGAGCAGGGCAGCGCTTATACCCTGTATACAGAGAAAGAAAGCCATAAGGCCGTTCGGCTGGAAGCCGAGCTGGACCTGAGCATTGAACCCGAGCCCGTGCCGGAACGAGTTGATGAGCGTGCCTATAAGGCCCCGATGGTGACGCTGCAGATTGATGGCGGCAGAAAGCAGAAGGTTCGCCCCGGCGATGTGCTTGGCGCCCTGACCGGTGAAAAGGGCATTGCCGGTAAGCAGGTCGGCAGGATCAATATCTTCGATCAGTGGGCCTATGTGGCCGTGGCGCGCGATGCGAAAAAAGCCGCACTGCAGAAACTGCGTGACGGCAAACTGAAAGGACGCTCATTCCGGGTCCGGGAGATTTCGAATCGCGGCGCAAATCCACGTCAGTAAAAACGAGGGGCACCTTCGGGGCGAGTCTTGAAGCGTTTGTGCAGCCAAAGGTATTGATCCGGATACTGGCGAATCGTCTGTTCAATAAACCGGTTCCAGACTTCTGCATCCCGCTGGTTATCCTGGCCAAAGTTTTCCTGGATGGGTGAGAAGGCAATCCGATAGCCGCCGTCCGGGGTGCGCAAGTGGCTGACGCAGATAATACTCGCGCCGGACTCCCGGGCAATGTAGCTCGGCGTGGTTATGCAGCCGGCGTCGACCCCGAAGAACGGCGCAAAGACTTCGACTTTCCGGCCAAAATCCTGATCGCAGGCGTACCAGACTTCCCCCCCTTCTCGCAGGAAGTCCATCATTTCCGGCAGTTGTCGCTTGGTGAAGGGCCGAATATTAAAGTGACGGCGACGGCCGTTTTCGATGGTCCGATCAATGACTGGATTGTCGTTGGGGCGATACATATAGCCCGGTTTATCAAGCTTGTTGGCAATCAGTGGCAGAGCAAAATCGAAAATGCTGTAGTGGGCGCCAATCAGTAGCAGTCCCTTGCCGCGGGCCTTGGCCTCTTCCACGTTTTCCAGACCATGAACTTCCACGGTTTCCAGATAGGGCGTCATATCGCGCCACCAGGCGTGAGTGCTTTCCAGAAGCCCGCGCACGCAGGCAACGAAGCAATCATCCACCAACTGCGTCTGCCAGGCCTCGCTGGTTTCCGGGAAACAGGCCTGTATGTTGGTGCGGGCCACCCGGTGGCGAGATTTCCACCGCTTGCTGAGGAAAAGCCCTATGGCTTTACCCCATCGCTGCTTCGCGGGCATGGGCAATCTGGACAGCAGATTCAGGAAAAAAACACCCAGCCATGCCGGCCAGAGAGTCGGATGCCAGACAGGCCGGGAGGAACGGCGTTTGCGCTTGCTCATTGATAATTCACTGCTCGTTTTCGAAATGGGTTGCCGGATGAATTGCGGCGAGGCACGAGGATGACCACTTATTCAATGTCAGGCAAGGGCAATGTGGTGGCGGGACGGGCATCCCCGCTAAAAGGGCTGATTTTTGGTTACTTCTTGAGCGGTGGGGGCAGAGATGACCTGGCCACGTGGTCGCTGTCACCTGCGGCGACCGATGTGGCCGTTAACAGGTGCATTTGCTCTCCCGCGTCATAGACCTCAATCCGGAAGGCGCCGGTTAAAGAATACTCTGGATCCATTCGGGTCGTCAGGAGTCGTTGACCACTCGCGTTTCGGTTTGCATCCGACACACCAAGATGGATTACCTGACCTGCCCCCATATCTATCCAGCGAGTGATCACCCGTTCAACGTGACGATGATCCGGCAGTTCCAGTTCGACAAACATCCTTGGATATAGCGCGCCGAAGTTGCCATCGTTTTCCCGCAGATTGCCACCTTCGGTCATGGTGGCAGAAACCTTCAGCTTTGCTTGTGAATGCTGCGCTGCAGTAT
>SLIH01000173.1 GCA_007135745.1 Halomonas sp.
CGGTCGTCGGGTGTGGTCCGGATGGGCGATTTTTATAAGCAGTGCTGCCAGAAGAATAGCAGGTATTCCGGTGCCTGCCGTGATGAGGAAAAAGCTTACCCAGCCGACGTGTTCTGCCAGCAGCCCGGTAAAGCCTCCGGCAAATTGGCCTGGCAGGGTCATCAGTGAGCTGAACAGCGCATACTGCGTCGCCGTATAGGCCGTATTGGTCAGGCTGGAGAGGTAGGCGATAAACACCGAGATGGCGAGCCCCCCGGTAATGTTGTCGGCGATGATGGCAAACACAAGCCCGTAGGTTTCCGGCCCGATGGTTGCCAGCCAGGCGAACGTCAGGTTGGTGGCGGGTGCCATGAAGGCAGTGAACAGCAGCATGATGGCAATGCCGAAACGCGCCACGAGCAAGCCGCCCATGGCGGCACCAAACAGAGTCATGGCAAGCCCGAAGGCGGCGGCGATGTTGGCGATCTGCTCCTTGCTGAAGCCCAGGTCCAGGTAGAAGGGGTTGGCCATGACCCCCATAAAAATGTCACTGATGCGGAAAGTGGCCACAAACAGCAGGATGGCGATGGAGGCTTTTCCATAGCGCTTGAAGAAATCCGCGAAGGGGCAGATGACCGCACCGATGAACCAGGCAATGAAGCGCTTTCGTAACCCCGTGTCCCGGGTCTGTGCCAGGTAACGGTTGACACTCGCTTCAAGTTCCGCAGTCTGACTGCTGATCCTGACTTCGGGTTCGCGGGTCATCAGTGTGGTGATGATGCCCACGCCCATAAGCAGCCCCATAGTCCCGTAAGCGAGCGACCAGTTACCGACTGCGGCGATGTGCAGGGCGCCGGCACCCGCCGCCAGTATGGCCACCCGATAACCAGTGACATAGGTCGCAGCCATGGCTGCCTGGCGATGCTTGGCCACCGCTTCCACCCGGTAGGCGTCAATGGCGACATCCTGCGTCGCGGAACCAAAGGCGGCCACCACGGCCCAGAAGGCGACAAGCCAGAGCTGTTCCCGAGGATCGGTGAAGGCCATTCCCAGCAGGGAAAGACCCACGGTCATCTGTGCGGCGAGCATCCAGGCCCTGCGGCGCCCGAACACCCGTGAGAGCACGGGCAGCGGCAGCCGATCCACGATGGGCGCCCAGAGTACCTTGATGGAATGGGCCATTCCGACCCAGCTCAGGAAGCCGATGGCGGCCAATTCCACGCCAAGATCCCTGAGCCAGGCGGTGAAGGTGCCACCCACCAGCAGCAGGGGCAATCCAGCCGAGAAGCCCAGAAACAGCATGCCGAGTACGCGAGGGTTGAGGTAGACCCGCCAACCTTCGTAACGATCCTGTGCGTCAGCCGCCTGTGTCACGGATTCTCCCTGCTGGTTGCTGGATGGATGATGGTGCCATGAAGCGGTGGCTTATTGCGTTACAGCCTTTTCATGACCACATCCATCGCCGAGCCTACAGCCGCAACGCGCCATCAACCTCGATGACCCGCCCGGAAAGATAATTGTTCTCCAGGATAAAGGCCACCGTGCTGGCGATCTCATCCGGTTTGCCAAGCCGGCGCAGGGGGATGCCGGATGTCATTTTCTCCAGCTGTTCCGGTTTTACCGCATTGAGTATCTCCGTTTCGATAAAGCCCGGTGCGATGGCCATTGAGCGAATGCCATAGCGCGCCAGTTCCTTTGCCCAGACGGTGGCCAGCGTGGTCACGGCCGCCTTGCTGGCGGAGTAGTTGCTCTGGCCAATGTTGCCGGCCTGGGAGAGGCTGGAAACGTTGATGATGCAGCCGGGCCTGCCCAGCTGGATCATGTGGGTGGCGGCGGCCCGGCCGCAGAGGAAGGTGCCGGTGAGATTCACGTCCATCACGGTCTTCCAGGCCTCCAGCGAGAGGCGATCCGTCACCGTGCCGTCTTTCGCCTTCACCAGCAGCCCGTCACGAAGGATGCCGGCATTATTCATCAGGCCATCCAGAGCGCCGAAATCGCCAGTAATGCGGTCGAAGGTGGCGTCGACCGCTTCTTCGTCGGCAATGTTACAGACATAGCCGCGGGCGTCCCCCCCTGCTTTGTGGCAGGCTTCAACGGCTTCATCCAGCCGCTGCTGGTTGACATCAATCAGGGCGAGGCGAGCGCCCCGGCCAGCCAGGAATTCCCCTGTTGCGCGACCGAGTCCCTGGGCGCCTCCGGTAATCACAATTACAGCATCTTGAAGTTTCATTGCATCACCCCGATGTTAGATAGAATAATTGACGAAGCGAGTATAGGCGTTCGGCGACGGTTTGCCGAACCGTAAAGCAACTGTTCCCCCGCCTGGCCATGCCAGGCTGTCTCCGGAGATTTCATGCCTTTTCTTATTGCTTTTGTTGTTCTTCCCATTGTCGAGATGGTGATTCTGATTGAGGTGGGGAGTGCTATCGGTGCGCTTTCAACCGTTGGCCTGGTCCTGCTGACCGCGGTAATTGGTGCCGCCATGCTCAAGCAGCAGGGTGCGGCGACCCTGCTGCGTGCCAACCAGCGAATGGAAAGCGGTGAACTCCCCGCTCGTGAGGTGGCTGAGGGAATGTTGCTGGCTATTGGGGGTGCCCTTCTGCTCACGCCGGGGTTTGTGACCGATGCGGTTGGTTTTGCCTGCCTTGTTCCGTTCACCCGCCGATGGATTGCGGGCCGGATGATGAATCGCATGGTAGTCCAGGGCAATGTCTTTATGGGGGGCGGCATGTCTGGCGGTCCCCAGGGTCCGCGTCGTGATCGCTACGGCAATGTCATCATTGAAGGTGAGTACGAGCGCGAAGACGATCCCGTCGCACCGGATGTCGACGGAGAGCCCCGGGACCCCCGGCACCTGCCCCGGGATTGATCCCTCCCGGTAAATTTTTTCCCTTCCAGGTATTGAAAAGCCCAACTCCATCCCCAAGTTAGGGGGCACAGGGCATACTGAGTCGCTGTCTGTACAGAAAATCAGCGACTTGTGAGCTTTGATACCTATTGACTCATTGCTTAACCGACAACCTGAAATTGGAGAAAGCCAGCAATGAAAATCCGTCCTTTACACGATCGCGTAGTCGTGCGCCGCAAGGAAGAAGAAGAGAAGACCGCAGGTGGCATCGTGCTGCCGGGCAATGCCCAGGAAAAGCCATCCCAGGGTGAAGTGGTTGCCGTGGGTGATGGCAAGGTTCTGGACAACGGTGATGTGCGTGCCCCGGCCGTCAAAGTCGGCGACGAGGTTGTGTTTGGTCAGTTTGCGGGCAATACCGTCAAGATCGACGGTGAAGAGCTGCTGATCATGAGTGAGAACGAAATCTACGGCGTGATTGAGAAGTAATCATTCC
>SLIH01000082.1 GCA_007135745.1 Halomonas sp.
GGTTTTGGCTATTTCGGCACGGGTTGGCGGGTAGCCGGTGGTGTGCACATGCTCACGGATGAGGTTGAGTATCTGTTCCTGGCGTTTGGTCAGTTTCATATCAGGCCACTGTTTGTCTGTACAGGTTACTGTCAATGTATACAGTAAAATGGCCTTTGTAAAGAGGGGGTGTCCCCGGCGTATGAATTTTTTTGGCGTTCCGCCGGGGAAGGCGGTGAGTGGCGGACGATCAGCCTGTCTTGAAATGCTTTGGCGGGTCGAAGGCGCGTTCGCTCACCTGGACATCGGTCACGTTCGCGGCGGACGGGCCTTTGTGGAGCCACTTCACGAGCTCGTTGACTGCCTCTTCCTCGCCGCAGGCAAGGACCTGGACCGAGCCATCGGATTGGTTCTTTGCATGCCCTGTGATGCCCAGAGGCACCGCCTGAGCGCGGGTGGCGTCGCGGAATCCGACGCCCTGTACTTTGCCTTCAACACGGACACTGACACAGATGTCGCCCATAGTTTCCTCCTGAATTACCAGCGGGCCTTGTCCCACATTTCGGGGTTGGCCCAGTTGTGCGGATTGTTCCAGTCGCGGCGGTGATTGTAGGTGGCGATGTCGTAGGCGTAGAGGGTGGACGCAATCGGTGCCTCGTAATGGTAAAGGCGTTTAAAGCCGAGGCCTATGAAATCACGGAAATGCCAGTCCGGGGCACTGTCGCCTACCAGCAGGGCGATGCGTACGGCGCCCATATTGCGTAACTGGCCCAGAAGCAGTTCGCCACTGTGATGATCGATGTGTTCCAGAGTGTCGGTGATCAGGGCCAGATCATAGAGCTTCGATAGGGGCAGGGCCGTTGTGGGATTCGGGCCGGGTAGTTGCTGGAAAGCCTCATTCGGGCGCTCTCCGTAGTGCGCAGTTAACACGGCGTCGGCGGTATCGCCGCAGTAAACGATGGATTGTGGCTTATAGTGCGCCACTATGGATGCCAGATCCTCCTGCGGGCTGTAGCCGTCGCGATCCACGCTCATGGTGGTCTCCCTTTGGGTGGGCGATTATCGGAAGTCTCGGCTTTCCGTACTGAGCTTGTCAATGAGGTGATTGAGCTCGGTCATCCTCCCTGCGATGACATGGATCACGCCCTCCTGCTGCTCCACCACCCCACGAACGTGCATCAGCCGTGCCTTGAGCAGGGGTTGTCTTTGCGCGCGGGCGGTGGCTGTCCACACGATGACGTTGATGTTGCCGGTTTCGTCCTCCAGGGTCACAAAGGTGACACCCTTGGCCGACCCGGGCCGCTGGCGTCCCGTGACAAGCCCGGCCACCCGCACAGGCTGTCCGGATCGGCAATCCGCCAGCTCCGTGGCCCGGAGGCAGTGACGCAGGCGGCCCTGTTCCCGCAGCAGGGCCATGGGATGGCGAGCCAGGGACAGTCCAAGGCTGGCGTAATCCTCAATCAGATTGTCCGCTTCATCGGGCTCCGGCAGCGTCTCTTCCCCGGTGGAATCGGGCGCGTAATCACTGGGATCTTCCTGAACCCGACAGCCTCCTGCCAGCTCCAGGCCAGGCGTGTGGGCGAGAATGTCCCAGCGGGCCTGGTAACGGTTTCGGGACAGTGAGCGCAGGGCCCCGCCACCGGCCAGGGCTTCCAGGTCCGCTGTGGAGAGCCCGGCCAGCCGGCGCAGATCCTGTATGCTCCGGTAGCCCTGTTCCGGGCGTGCTGCCACCAGGGCATGGGCTGCCTGACGCCGGAGCTGACGGATAATGCACAGCCCCAGCCGAACGGTGGGCTGTCCCTGGCCCTTTGCGGGTGTCAGGCGGTGTTCCAGGGTGCTTTCGTTGACGTCCACGGGCAGCACCCGAACCCCCTGGCGGCGGGCCTCCTGAATCAGTTGCGACGGTGAATAGAAGCCCATGGGCTGACTGTTGAGCAGTCCGCACAGAAAGGCCGCGGGTTCGTGGTGTTTGAGCCAGGCCGAGACATAGACCAGCAGGGCAAAACTGGCGGCGTGGGATTCCGGAAAACCGTAACCGCCAAAGCCCATCATCTGGCGATAGAGCTGCTCGGCGAAGGCTTCGCTGTAGCCCCGTTCGCGCATGCCCTGCAACAGCTTCTGGCGAAAAGGCGACAGATCACCGTGTTTCTTCCAGGCCGCCATGGCGCGTCTGAGTCGGTCGGCTTCTCCGGCGCTGAACCCGGCGGCGGCCATGGCCAGGCGAATGACCTGTTCCTGGAAGATGGGTACCCCCAGGGTTGGTTCCAGAATCGCCCGTATCCGCTCGTTGGGATAATGGACCCGCTCTGGCTGCTTGCGGCGTTTGAGGTAAGGGTGAACCATATCGCCCTGAATGGGACCCGGGCGCACGATGGCCACCTCGACCACCAGATCGTAATAACAGGCGGGCCTGAGCCGGGGCAGCATGCTCATCTGGGCCCGTGATTCCACCTGGAAGACACCCATGCTCTGTCCTTTCTGCAGCATGGCATAAACCGCCGGGTCTTCCGGAGGTATATCGGCCAGCCCCAGCGGGCGCCCGCGATATTGCGAGACGAGTGCCAGGGTGCGGCGAATGGCCGTCAGCATGCCCAGCGCCAGCACGTCCACCTTGAGCAGGCCCAGGGCTTCAAGATCGTCCTTGTCCCACTGGATGACGGTGCGCTCCGCCATGGCGGCGTTTTCAACCGGCACCAGGTCGGCAATCCGGTGAGCGGCGATCACGAAACCACCCACATGCTGAGACAGGTGTCGCGGGAATCCCAGCAGTTCCCGGGCCAGCGGCAGCAGCAGGCCGGCACTGCCCCGGGCGTCGGCCAGGCCTTTGCGGGCAAGCTGTTGCTGCCAGCCATCCTCGCGGTCGCGCCAGTCGATCCCCTCGAACAGTTGCTCCAGATACAAAGGGTCGAGCCCCAGGGCCTTGCCTGCATCACGCAGGGCACTGCGGGGTCGGTAGCAGATAACGGTGGCGGCCAGCGCCGCACGCTCCCGGCCATATTTCTGGTAGATGTACTGTATGACTTCTTCCCGGCGTTCGTGTTCGAAGTCCACATCGATGTCGGGCGGCTCGTTCCGCTCCCTGGAAATGAAGCGCTCCAGAAGCAGGTTGATGCGTCGGGGATCGACTTCCGTGATTTCCAGGCAGTAACAGACCACGGAATTGGCCGCCGAGCCACGGCCCTGACAGAGGATTCCGTGCTGGCGGGCGAAGGCCACCACATCCTCGATGGTCAGAAAGAAGGGCTCATAGGCGAGTTCTTCGATCAGGGCCAGTTCCTTTTCAAGCTGCTTGCGAATACTGGCAGGGGTGCCCTCGGGAAAACGCTTCTTCTCACCTCGGTGAACCAGGGTGCGCAGCCAGCTGGATGGGGTATGACCCTTTGGTACCAGTTCGGCGGGGTATTCATAGCGCAGCTCGGCGGGCGAGAACTGGCACTGTTGCGCCACTCGCAGGCTTTCCTCGAGCCAGGCTGCGGGAAACAGTTTCTGGAGGCGTTTCAGCGGCCGCAGGTAACGCTCACCATTGGCTTCCAGTGCCAGGCCTGCATTCTCAACGGTGGTGCCCAGGCGAATGGCAGTGAGCAGATCCTGCAGCGGTTTTCGTTCCCGCCGGTGCATCAGGGCGTGCCCCGTGGCGACGATGGTGCAATCCAGAGTCTCGGCGAGAGTCGCCAGCCACTGGTTGCGCGCCTGATCATTCTGGGCCAGGGGGCGTTCCGCCATCAACCAGAGGTGTCTGCCAAAGGTTGACCGCAACCACTGACCAGCGTTCGTGTCGTCATCACTGAAGCCGGGTTGCCAGAGTGCCAGGCAGTGATGCTGACAGAGGAAAAGGTCCTCCCTGAAGGCCTGGTAATGCCCCTTGGCACAACGCCGTCGTGCCCGGGTGATCAGCTGACTCAGTGCGGCATAGGCATCGCGGTTGGGCGCCAGCAGCACCAGTAGGCCAGGCAGATCCTGCAGCCGGAATTCGCTGCCGGTGATCAGGTGAAATCCCAGGTCCCGGGCCCTGATATGGGCCCGCACCAGCCCGGCGACCGAACATTCATCCGTAAGGGCCAGTGAACGATACCCCAGGACATGGGCCTGCTCCACCAGTTCCTCGGGGTGAGAAGCTCCGCGCAGGAAGGTGAAGTTGCTGAGGGCGTGAAGTTCCGCATATTCCGTCATGTCATCCAAACCAGCCATGTACAAACCATTGCCCCTCGGCATTGCGGTACAGCCAGGCGCGGCGCCCCTGAGGCAGTTCCGCGATGTAATAGTCGCGCCGCACATAATCGCCATCCCACCAGCCGCCCTGGATGCGCTCGGGGCCGGCGAGCCATCGCTGGGCAGCAGTGCTTACGGGCTGCGGGTGATGAAGCAGCCACAGCGGGCGCAGCGGAAAGGAAGCGGGCATGGAGGTGGAAGCCGGCGTGTCCAGCCGTTGCCAGGCCCGCTCCGGACGGTGGTCGGCCCGGCACTGGACCTGATGGACCTGCTTTTCCCCCAGGCGGGCCCGAAGCCTGCTCAGCAGTGCCGCCACCTCTTCATGCGTCTGCTGTGGCGTACCGAACAGATCCGTGGCGGGCGCTGCCAGCGGGAGCAGCCGTGTGACCCGCAGACTGATCGCCTTTACTTCGTCGTCCAGCTGCAGTTGCTCCAGGTGCAGCGCCACCAGCGGCATGAAGGCTTCGGCCCGGTGTTCGGCTTTGCTCAGTCTTACGTCCAGGCGGGTGGTCTCCCCGGAGGTTTTCTTCAGCCGGATAAGCAGGCAGTCCGTGGCATGCTGCCTCTGGCGCAGGAAGGATTCCAGCTCCTGTAAAAGCCGCTGCAGGGGAAACCGTAGTGCCTCGGCGTGAGCGGTTTCCTGAAGTAATTCAAGGTGCTGCTTAAAAAAGGGTGGCGGCAGGAACTCATCCAGTGCTTCCCGGCGCTCCCCGCGCAGATACTGGAGCTCGCGGGTGACTTCCGGCCCCAGTCGCCGGGTCAGCTCCGAAGGGCAGTAGTTGAAGAGTTGCCCCAGGGTTTTCAGGCCCATTCGCTGCAATCGTTCCTTAACGCTTTCCGGCCAGTCCGTGGCCGTGACCGGCAGCCTCGCCAGGATCTGATCGGCGCATTGTCCCGGTTGCTGTGAACAGTCTGGCGCCCAGCGGGCCAGAATGCGGGCCATGCGGGGCGTCTCCCCGATAGCAGACTGGACCTGCAGGGCGCGTTGACGGATGTGCTCGAGCAGGTGACGTTCAAGTTGCCAGGGAGAGCCGTGGAGCCGTTTCAGGGCCCTGGCATCCACCAGCAGGCCATCTGGCTTCCATGGGAAAACTGGCGCGGCCAGAGGGTAGATCGAGGCGGCCACTTCCCGGAGATAGACATGTTCGCGCTTCGGGTTGTCGGGAATCAGGTGAAGCTGGGCGCGCAGGGCGCGGGCGGTAGCCAGGGCCTGGCCGGGCTGTACGCCCGCGTTCCGGGCAATGGCGTTGGCCTGAAGGATGGCAGGCGGCGTGCCGGCAGATACCGCCAGTGGCAGCTCTGGAGCGGTCATGGCGTAATGATCCAGCAGCAGCGATGGAAAATGCAGATACAGCCAGCGCATTCCTGAATGCTCTCCATGGGTTGTGAGTTGAGTGAATCCGGGATTCCTCTACAGGGGCACCTGGAGCGGAAAGGAAAGTGCCGTCACGGCCCCTTGTCCGCCCCGTTGCCGCCTTATCCTGACCTGGAGCTGTCCGTTTTCCGGCGCCAGCGAGAGCCTCAGGGGGGGTGGGGCGGAGGGCGTGCTGTAACGGGTCATGATGACGCCCAGGGTTTTTCCGGCTTCCGCTGCCAGCTGAAGCCGTCGAGCGGCGGTGTTGTCCAGGGTGTCCGACCATCCCATGACCAGTCCCACGGCCGGACAGCGCAACAGTTGCTCCAGGGCCCAGAGGCGTTCTTCCCGCTCATGGCTCTGCACCCTGTAGAACTGTTGCGGCACCAGACCGGCATTGATCATGGCCGGGGGGTAGGGCAGATGAGGCGGATCAACCCAGAAAATGGCTTTGTCCTGGCGGTTACACAGATTCCGCATGGCCGGAAGGAACACCTGCAGCTCACCAATGCCTGTATGCTCTGATTGGCATTCAATCAGGGTTCCCAGAGGCCAGCCCCCGCCATTCAGGCAGTGGTCGAGACTCTCATAACCGCTCGATAGTGCGGCAACGCCAGTCTGCTTTTTCTGGCTCGCGGACCAGATGCGGTGGTCCGCGAGCAGTTGGCTTATGGACTGAATGCTCATAACTACGGAACCTCAAAAAACTGTATAAAAATACAGTATAACGCTTTGGGGTTATTTTCAACCGGCGTGGTTTTGAGCAGGCTGGATGTTGATTTGGCATGGATTCTGCTGAAAGCCCGTGAATCCTGGTCTATGCTGCTTCCCGCAGGCAAAAGAAAACCGCTGGCGCAGCCATCCGGCCAGAGCTTGCCGCTCGGGCGCGGTGCAGCCGGTCAGGGGTTCAGATATCAGCGTTGTAGTCTTCGAAGAAAAGAGCGCGTTCATGAAAGAATTTATTGCAAATCTAGTTTTCCGAACCATGGCTGCCGTGGGGTTGCGTACCTTTGCTGCCCAGTTTCTGGTTTCCTTTGTCATTATCTTCCTGCTGCTGCTTGGAATTGGTGCCGGAATAGTCCGCGCCCTGGGTGAACCGCCCGCCTGGCTGGAGACAACCGTTGAGCTGCAGTCTGATCTTAACTCCGTCACCCTGGGTGCAGCGGCCTATGTTGCTGGCGATGGCGAACGTCGCGTCCTGGAGCGTGCTTTTTCGAGCCTGGACAGTGATCTTTCTGCTGTACTTGATGCCCTTGCAGAGGACTCCGCTTCACTGAGCAGCGAAGTCCGCGAGACCGAGCGCGCGTGGGATCGCTATCAGCAGGTTATGGAGCGTCTGGTGGCTGACCCGGGCAGCGTGTCCCATCGACAGCTGCATGAGGCTGGTGGCGATCTTGGCAGCACACTGTCCGTTCTGCTCGGTGCCGGCCTGGCCAATGATCACGGAGGCCGCCAGCAGGGGCTGATTTTTGCGCTGGTATTGCTGTTGGGCATCGTGGGCCTGCTCTTTGTCGGGCGTATCTATGGCAATTTCCACTTCATGGATCAAACGGAAAGGTTGCGCGAGCATCTGCGGCTGGTGGCCGAGGGGGACTTTTCCCATACCCTCGAGATCGCCATTCACGAAAACGAAGTGGGGGACATGCTGGACGCCTACAACACCATGGTGGAACGCGTGGGTGCTCTGCTCGATGAAATACGCCAGGCCACGGAACACGCGGGCAATGAACTCCAGCAGGTTGTGGACGCCACCAGCAAGACCCAGCAGGGGGCCGAGCAGCAGAATACGGAGGTTTACGAAGCGGCTTCCGCCATGAACCAGATGTCCTCCAGTGTGCAGGAAGTGGCGGGCAACGCCCAGAACGCTGCCGACTCGGCCCATGAGGCGGCCTCATCTGCCCGCGAGGGCCGCCAGGTGGCGGATCAGGCGCGCGGGCGCATCGATAACCTGGATACCCGCTTTGCGGAGACGGCCCGCACCATGGAAGGGCTGGAGAAGGACGCCAACGATGTCAGTCAGGTGCTTACGGTGATTCGTGAAATTGCGGATCAGACCAACCTGCTCGCTCTGAATGCGGCCATTGAAGCGGCCAGGGCCGGTGAATCCGGCCGGGGGTTTGCCGTAGTGGCGGACGAGGTGCGTAACCTCGCCCAGCGCACCCAGGATTCCACCAACCAGATCCAGGAGACCATCGAGCGCCTTCAGCAACAGGTCCGTAACCTCGTCACCGAAAGCGAGGCCAGCGCCGAGGCAAGCCGTGAAAGTGTGGAGGCCGTCAACCGCACCACGGAAGCGATTGAGAGCATTCTCAGCTCAATCGAAAACATCCAGGGCATGAACGATCAGATCGCCACCGCTGTGGAAGAGCAGAGCAGTGTGGCTGAGGACATCAACAAGCGGGTGCGAGCCATTTCCGATGTGGCGGAGCAGACGGATCAGGATGCACGTCAGACAGTCAGTTCCACTGATGCCATCCGGGGTGATCTGGAGCGATTACAGCGGACCATGAAGCAGTTCAAGCGGTGACTCAGGGAACACATTAGCGCCGCAGAAACCGGCGCTTGAGGCGCCGACAGCGGGTTACGAGCCAGTCCATGACGCTGGGGCGGTCGTCAATGGCCCGCGTTGCCTCATGGTGCGGCCGGGTGGGGTCATGATCATCGGTACTGGAAACCTCCACGCCCCATTCCCGGCTTGCGCGCTGCCAGTCCTCCCAGTCATGAGGTGTGCCGGCATTGGGTTCGTGCAGCTTAACGGCACGCTCCCAGGCATTCTCCTTCAACGAGTGTTCACGTTCCGCATCGCCGGATTTTTCATCAATGCCGTATTTGCGCAGAAATTCATCAGGCCTCATGACCGACTCCATTTCCTGTCCCTACAGGGTTATACGACGCAGAGCGGTTGAAAGTTTGCAGTGAGGGTGGCGGCGAGGAGAGAGGAAAAGAAGGGACAGGAGCAGTGGCTGCTCCTGTCCGCAGGCATCAGTGTTCCACGAAGGCTCGTTCGATAACGAAGTGGCCCAGATCCCCGTGGCGCGCCTCCTGGAAACCACGGTCATTGAGGATGGCCACGGTGTCCTTGAGCATGCCCGGGCTGCCGCAGAGCATGAAGCGGTCGCGCTCCGGATCCAGATCCGGCATGCCAAGATCCTTGGTCAGTTTGCCACTTTCCAGAAGATCCGTTACCCGACCCTGATTGTGGTAGGGCTCGCGGGTCACGGTCGGATAGTAGACCAGCTGTTCACGGATCATGTCGCCAAAGTACTCGTTGTTCGGGAGCGATTGGGTGATGGTTTCGTGATAGGCCAGCTCCGCCACATAACGGCAACCGTGGATCAGGATCACGTTCTCGAACTGCTCGTAGATCTCCGGATCCTTTATGATGCTGAGAAAGGGCGCCAGACCGGTGCCGGTGCCGACCAGATACAGATTTTTCCCGGGGAAGAGGTGATCCGCCACCAGGGTTCCCGTGGGCTTACGGCTCACCAGGATCTCATCGCCTTCCTTGATGTGCTGCAGGCGAGAGGTAAGCGGGCCGTCCGGCACCTTGATGCTGAAGAACTCCAGCTCTTCCTCATAGTTGGCGCTGGCCATGCTGTAGGCGCGCATCAGGGGCTTGCCGTCTTCCAGTTGCAGACCGATCATGGTGAAATGCCCGTTCTTGAAGCGGAAGGACGGATCCCGTGTGGTGCGGAAGCTGAACAGCTCGTCGGTCCAGTGGTGAACGCTGGTAACACGCTCTACGTTGTGCTTCGACATACTCGTCAACCCCTCGTCTGATACCTGGCGTTCCGCGCTCAAGGCGGGAACGGTTCATAAGCACTGAATAAGATTTGATCAAACAATAACCGATCGTTAGTGTATTGGTGAAATGGGTAATAAAGATACCGTTAATCGGAAAAACAGATTATGAAGTACACCCTCCGACAGCTTGAAGTTTTTCTGGCCACGGCACGCAGCGAAAACATTACCCGCGCGGCCGAAGACCTTTCCATGTCCCAGTCGTCGGCCAGCGGCGCACTGCGGGACCTGGAAAGCCAGTTTGACGTTCAGTTATTCGACCGAATGGGAAAGCGTCTTCAGCTCAATGAGCTGGGGCGCCTGATCCGCCTCCGGGTTGCCTCACTCCTGGACGAGGCCCGGGAGCTGGAGGGCGCGCTTGCCCGTCATGCGGAAGTAGGCCACGTAAAGGTCGGCGCCACATTGACCATTGGCAATTATCTGGCCGTGCCCATTATGGCGCAGTTCATGGCGGAAAACGATAACGCCAACGTCTCCCTGGAAGTGGCCAATACCCGCACCATTGGCCAGAAGGTTGCGGATTTCGAGCTGGATGTGGGGCTGGTGGAAGGGGAGCTCCATTCGCCGGAGCTGGAAGTAACGCCCTGGCGAGGCGATAACCTGGTCGTATTCTGCGCCCCGGATCACCCCTTTGCGCGTAAGTCACAACTCACGGATGAAGATCTGCTCAGCGCCACCTGGATTCTGCGTGAAAGCGGTTCCGGCACACGGCAGACCTTTGATCGCGCCATGCACGGTCTGGTTCCGGACATGGACGTCTTGCTGGAGCTCCAGCACACCGAGGCGATAAAGCGCGCCGTGACCACGGGAATGGGGGTGGGCTGTCTGTCCGAAGTGGCTTTGCGTGATGCCTTTGACCGGGGCTCTCTTGTTCACCTCCCGGTGCCGCATAGGGATCTGAGCCGGCGCTTCTACTTCATCCTGCACCGTCAGAAATACCGCAGCGCGGGGATTGAGCGCTGGCTGGAACTCTGTCGGGAAAAAGGCTGAGACCCGTTGCCGCAAAGCCGCCCGGCGGTTGTAACGGGGAAAATCGTCCGCACATACCTGACCGAGTACTGAGCGAAGGAGATCATTCAGATGCCCCATACGCCGGAAACAAAGGACGTCCAGATCCGCCTGGGATGGTTCGCCCTTGTAACGGCTTTTATGCCACTGCTCACCATCCATACCACCTATCTGGTTTCCGCCATGCAGGGCCATGTGGATTGGTGTATTCCTTACATTCAGTCCTGCACCAGCATCAGCGCTACTGGGCGCGATGGCGCCGGCTATTTCATCTTCAAGGGTGTCATGGTGCCGATCATGACGCTGTTTATCGTCTTCTGGTTTCTCACCCATCGCTGGCTCCAGGGGCTGGGTTACCGTTACGGCAAAGGGGTGGGCTGGCTTGGGCTTTTCGCCTCGCTGTTTCTGATCCTGTACACCGTGGCTCTCGGACACCGTGGCGATGAATTTCACCTGATGCGCCGGATCGGTGTGACGGGCTACTTCGGAATGACGGGCATTGCTCAGATTCTGGCCGGCTCCGCGCTCTATCGATCCTCCTGGCCATTGCTGCAGCGCAGTGGCCGGCGGCTGGTGGTGCTTACGGCGCTGACGCTGACCACAGCTATGGTTTCGCTCGTTTGGCAGTCGGTGCCAACCTGGGACTATGATCCGGTGAAACACTCTTTCGAGTGGATACTGATCATGATGCTCAATTTCTGGGGTATTGGCATGGCTATCCTCTGGCATAAGGCTGGGTTGTCCATTACTCTGCCACGTGCCGTGAATCTGCAATGAGTCGAGTCAAAGTGCAGCAGTATCCATTCGGCCAGGCTGATAGCAGCATGCATTTGGTGGAGCATTCTGCATGCATCTGACTGTTCTTGGCGCCGGCGTGGTCGGTGTGACTACCGCCTGGTATCTGCGTCAGGCTGGGCACGATGTCACCGTGCTGGAACGTCGTGGCGGACCCGCCCAGGAAACCAGCTTTGCCAACGGCGGTCAGGTGGCGGTTTCCTATGCCCGTCCCTGGGCAAACCCCCAGGCGCCGGCCAAGGTGCTGCGCTGGCTGTTTCAGCAGGACGCCCCCCTGCGCTTTCACCCACGGCGCGACCTGGATCAGTGGCGCTGGGGGCTGAAGTTTCTGCGCGAATGCCTGCCCGCCAGAACGCGCCACAACATCACCCAGATTGTGCGCCTGGGGCTCTACAGTCAGGAGTGTCTGCGCGAGCTGCGTGAGGTGATCGCTCTGGACTATGCTCAGCGCCAGCGTGGGATTCTCCATTTCTATACCGATGAAAAGGAGTTCAATAGCGCCATCCAGCCCGTTCCACTGATGCAGAAGCTTGGCTGTACACGGCACATTGTGGACCCCGCCCAGGCGCTGCGCATTGAGCCCGCACTGAAGAATCTGACGCCCCGTCTGGTGGGGGCCACCTATACCCCCGATGACGAATCCGGCGACGCCCATGCGTTCACGAGGCAGTTGGCTCGACATTGTGAAGCCGCTGGCGTCCATTTCCGTTATGACACCCGGATACTGTCTTTTGACCGGGAACAGGATCGGATCCGTGGGGTACGGGTGATCGAGCAGGGGCAGCATCGACTGATTACCAGTGACGCCTATGTGCTTTGTCTTGGCAGCTACAGCGAGCTGCTGGCGCGGCCCGTGGGTATTCGGCTCAACATCTATCCGGCCAAGGGGTATTCGGTAACTGCCCCAGTCAGGAACGAGGAGGGCGCCTACACCGCCAGCCTTACCGATGACGAGTACAAGCTGGTCTATTCCCGTCTCGGGGACCGTTTGCGGATTGCCGGCATGGCGGAACTGGCAGGTTACGATCCGGGACTCGACCATAGCCGTTGCCAGAGCATTGTCCGTCGGGCCAGCGAATGCTTTCCTGATGGCGCCCACTGGGATCAGGCTGAATTCTGGGCGGGACTTCGGCCCTCCACGCCTTCCAATGTGCCCTGCATTGGCAGAACCCGGTATCCGAATCTGTTTCTAAATACCGGCCACGGAACCCTGGGGTGGACCCATTCCTGTGGCTCCGCCGCGGCCATTGCGGATATTGTCTCGGGCCGGGATCCGCGGGTAGTGTTTGCTTTTTCGACCTCCCGTTGATCGATTGCCGGCCTCTTAAGTTGTCGCAATTCGCGCTCGCCCATATCGCCCACTGACGGACAGCGTGGTAATGTAATCTGCGTTAATTCAGGGAGACCAGAATGTTATACGAACTCTCCACTGTTGATCGTCTGATGATGGGGTGGCGCAAGGCGCTGGACGCGGATTTTGATGGTTATCGCCATCATGTCTA
>SLIH01000460.1 GCA_007135745.1 Halomonas sp.
GGATGCCCACAAGAAAGTACCCTTCATGGCCCTGGCGACTCAGGGGATCCCCCGACAGGCGAAGATCACCGCTTCCGAGTTGCAGAAGCAGGACCGCAAGAACGCTCCGGCGGAACTTATGACCGTGGACTTCGAAGGCGAAGAAGTGCAGATTCCCAATCTTGAGGTTCTGGAAGGGCTCGCTCTGAAAGCGTCGAAAAGGAAACGCTGATAAGGCTCCCCGGGGGTACGCAAACTCGGGGCTGGCCCACCCCTCCCTCGAACGTTATACTATAACCCATGTCCAGACCTCTGCCCTACCGCCCACATAACCACGACGCCTGCGTTCGCGATGCCATGGAAGAAGCGCACGCACTCTGCACCCAGGCCGGAGCACGCATGACGCGTCTGCGTGAACAGGTTCTGTCGCTCATATGGCAGTCCCACCGCCCACTGGGTGCCTACGATATCCTCGACAGCCTCAATGCCGATGGGCGCAAGGCGGCACCTCCCACCGTTTACCGGACTCTGGATTTTCTCCAGCGGATGGGACTGGTGCACCGAATCGCATCGCTCAACGCCTTTGTTGGCTGTACACAGCCCAGCCATCACCACAGCGGCTGTTTTCTTATCTGTGAAACCTGCCACAACGTACTGGAACTGCCCTCCTCCAGTATCCGCAATGCGATTGAAGGAGAAGCGCGGAAGCAGGGGTTCGCACCCCGTGAAACCGTTGTGGAAGTGACCGGCCTGTGCCCGGCGTGTAAGGATGACGGGCCAACCAATGAGTGAACCACTGGTCGAGCTGAATCAGGTCGGAATCAGCTTCGCCGGGCGTCAGGTGCTTGAAGGGGTTTCCCTGGCGCTGAAACCACGCGACATGGTGACCGTCATTGGCCCCAATGGCTCGGGCAAAACCACACTTATCCGTCTGATTCTTGGTATCGAGAAACCCTCGGTCGGACATATAAGCAGGCAACCCGGATGCCGCATTGGTTACGTGCCCCAACGGATGGTGCTGCAACCCACAATGCCGCTGACCGTTGAACGTTTCCTGCGACTCAGCGGTGCCGCGCGGTCCGAGATTCACGGCGCACTGGAACGCACAGCCATCGTCAAACTCCAGAAGGCGTCTGTGCATCACCTTTCCGGAGGCGAGTTCCAGCGGGTACTGCTTGCCAGAGCCCTTTTACGCAGACCCCAGCTTCTGGTGCTGGATGAACCCGCCCAGGGACTGGACGTCAATGGCCAGGCGGCGCTCTATGATCTTATTCGAGGCATTCGGGATGAACTCGGCTGTGCCGTGCTCAGTGTCTCCCATGATCTCCATCTGGTGATGGCCTCAACCGATACCGTCATCTGCCTGAACGGCCACATCTGCTGCCGTGGTGAACCCGAACAGATCTCGCGGGAACCGGCCTTTGCCGAACTCTTTGGTGACGAACTGGCCCGCAGTCTGGCGGTCTATCATCACCACCATCATCACAGTCACGACCTGCACGGCAACGTGGCCAGCCCCGGGCACCATCATCTGCCGGAAGATAGCTGATGCTGACACTGCTGGACGATTTCTTCTGGCGCGCAATGATCGGAGGCCTGTGCGTAGCCATAGTGGCCGGGCCTCTGGGCTGTTTTGTGGTCTGGCGCCGAATGGCCTATTTTGGCGACACCCTGGCCCATTCCGCACTTCTGGGCGTGGCGCTCGGCACACTTCTGCATCTTAACCTGAACCTGAGTATTGCCCTGGTGTGTGTTGGGCTGGCCCTGGCCCTGGTTGCGCTTTCGCGCCAGCAAACCCTGGCCAGTGATACCCTGCTCGGCATCCTCTCACACAGCGCACTGGCCATTGGCCTTATCACCCTTGGCTTCATGAGCGATGCGCGCCTGGACCTGAGCGCCTATCTCTTTGGGGATCTTCTCGCCGTCGGACGCAACGACCTGCTCTGGATGAGCGCCGGCGGCATCGCCGTGCTGGGGCTTATTGCGACCCTCTGGCGAGGCCTCCTCATGGCCACCATCCACGAGGAACTCGCCCAGGCGGAGGGAATCAACACCGGACGCCATCGCCTGGCACTGATGCTGATGCTCTCACTTGTCATCGCCTCAGCCATGAAGGTGGTCGGCGTGCTGTTGATTACCGCACTGCTGATCATTCCCGCCGCCGCTGCCCGGCCCCTTGCCTCCACACCGGAACGCATGGTCATGTTCTCGGGGCTGCTCGGGGCTGTCTCCGTGGCGGGCGGTTTATCACTTTCCTGGTGGACCGACAGTGCCGCTGGCCCTTCCGTGGTCGTCACCGCTTTTGTCTTGTTCCTTCTGATATGGATGTGGCGCGGACACAAAGCCTGGTGAATCCGTGCTGCGACTTGGTGTCACCCCCTCGGTAGGCTAAAGTGTTTAAGGACAGGATCCGGGAGGGATGCTTGATGGATCGGGACACAACCACGGGTTGGATTAAGCTGCTTTGGCTGCCGTTGGTGGTTTTTCTGGGCGGGCTGCTGATCACCGCACTGCTCTGGATTGAAACCCGGGAAGCATTGCAAGGCCAGGCCGAGCAAACGCTGGAACGGATTCACCATCTGCAGGCACAGCGCCTGCAACAGGGGATAAACACCTTCGAAGGCAACCTGGAGCAGCTGGCGAACCAGTTGCCGGCGGAAAATCCCGAAGCGCTGCTCGGGACAATACGGGATCCAATGCCCGGGTGGCAGGCCCTGGCTGTGCTCGACAACGACACCCGAGTACAGTGGCAGTACAGTATCCAGGACGAGCTCTGGGCGGAGGGGACTCGATTCGATGCCGCAGCACACTGGCGCGGCACCCTTGAACGTGCCCGAAACCAGGGTGCGGTAGCCACTTCTCCGCGCTTTGAACACCCCACCCGACCCGGCGATCAATTACAGGCACTGGTCTGGCCCCTTCCCGGAAATAACGGCGAGGCCGGTTATCTGATTGCCAGTTTTTCGCCCGTTCAGTTTATCCAGGCCTTTCTCGGTCCTGTGGAGGGGCACAGTGAACATACCGCCATCGTTGATCTCGACCAGCACGATCACCGGCCCATCTTCCAGAGCCAGCCGGATCAGGGGCTCGGCACCAGCAGGGAATCCGAACTGGGACTGGGGGATCGACGCTGGCTCATGCGCAGCCAGATCACACCGGAAATGGCGGGGCATAACAGCGGCCTGATTCAGGGGCTTCCCCTCGGAGGTGCTGCACTGAGTATCGCCCTGGCGTTGCTGCTGGGTCAGATGCGCCATCGTCAGGCGCAGCTGCAGAAAACCACGGAACAGCTTCAGAAGGAATGGGACCGAGACCGGCGCGCCCTCGACAACAAGCATCTTGAGAAGGAAGTGCTCAGTCGTGCCCTTTCGGACAGCGAGCAGCGCACACGGGACTTTGTTGAACTCGGCGAAGCCATTGGCTTTGAGCTCGATGACCAGGCAACCATAGGCTATGTGTCACCCCAGGCCTACCAGCTTCTCGGCCGCCCCCCCACGGAGGTCGCCGGTATGGCGCTGGCGCAGCTGCTCCCGGAACCGGAGCGCGCTCGCCTGCGCGATGCCCTGCGTGATTGTCGCCGTGAAGCCACGGCCGTTCTGCTCGACACACAGATGCACCGCATCAGTGGACAGGATCTCCCCGTACGGCTGCGCATGATCACCATCACCGATGCACTGTCCCATTGCCAGGGGTATCGTGTTGTGGCCTGGCCGCGCGCCTCCCATTGATTCCCGGGAATTCATCGCCATCTAGATAAACGGAAACAGCATTTTCTGCTCTGACTGGATTGAAGGTAAGGTGATGGAATTCAAGGACTACTACGACATTCTCGGGGTCAACGAAGACGCCTCGAAGTCCGAAATCAAATCAGCGTATCGACGCCTGGCCAGGAAATACCATCCCGACGTCAGCGACGACGAAGACGCTGAAGACCGCTTCAAGGAAGTCAGTGAAGCCTATGAGGTTCTGAAGGACGACGAGAAACGTGCCGAATATGACCAGTTGCGCCGCTATGGCAGCAGTGGGGGTGGCTTCGAACCACCGCCCGGCTGGGAATCCTCGGCCGGATTCTCGGGGGGCGGCTTCACCGGCGCCGACAGCCGCGATTTCAGTGATTTTTTTGAGTCCGTCTTCGGTGGCATGGGGGGCGGTTTCCGCCAGCAGCGCGGCCAGGGCTTTGCCATGCGTGGCGAGGATATGCATCACCCGCTGTCGCTGTTTCTGGAGGAGGCCTATCACGGATGCGAGAAGGCCATCACGCTGACCAAACCGGAACCCGGACCCGATGGCCAGATCCAGCGCCGTCAGCGCAACCTGAAGGTCAAGGTCCCGGCAGGGGTCCGCGATGGGCAAAACATTCGCCTCAAGGGCCAGGGCGGCCCCGGCATGGGCGGCGGGCCCGCCGGCGATCTTTATCTGGAGGTCCGGATTGCGCCCCACCCCCATTTCAGGCTGGAAGGCAGCGATCTCTATCTCACCCTACCCGTCACCCCATGGGAAGCTGCTCTGGGGGCCAGCGTCCAGGTGCCCACCATGGATGGCCGGGCCAGCATGAAAATTCAGCCTGGCGCTCGGGAAGGGCAGAAAATGCGCCTTCGAGGCAAAGGCATGCCTGGCAAACAGCGAGGGGATCTGTACGTCGTATTGCAAATTACCATGCCGCCCAAGCAGACTGAAAAGAGCCGGGAGCTGTTCCGGGCTCTGGCAGATGAGGTTCCGTTCAACCCTCGTGAGCATCTGGGAGTGTGACCCATGGGTAAAGAAACCCATTCCGCGGAAATGATGGACGAATTCATGCGGCTGACCCTGCGGGATCTGTGCTTTGACTGCCACATCAGCGCGGAATACGTCATTGAACTGGTCGAGTTCGGCATTCTCAGACCACGCCGGGGACGGGCCCCCAGTGAATGGGTCTTTGCCGGCAGCGATCTGGTCAGAATCAAGAAGGCGGAACGCCTGCGCCGGGATCTGGATGTCAATCTGCCCGGCGTGGCGCTGTCACTGGATCTGCTTGAGGAAGTCCGCGAGCTGCGTCGTGCGGTGGAGCAGCTACGCCGCGAGCAGGCACAGCGGGAATCACCCTGAACGCGGCACCCTCTGCTCAATCAGACTGCTTATGGCTGCCGTCACACAGCGGTGGATTCTTCGTCTGCTTGCAACCACAGAAAAAAAGCTCCTTGCTTTCCTCGGGCGTATAGGCCAACGGCGTAATACCGGTCCCCTTGTGCGAACCATCGCAAAAGGGTTGGCTGGCACTGCGTCCACAGGCACACCACATGACTTTCCTGCCGGCTTCCACCGCTGTTTTATAAGGAGATTTCTGTGCCACCACGGGTTCCGTCATTGTCTGCTCTCCTGATCACATCGTTGGTTTCTGAATCAACCGCGCAGTTCCGACAGCGGCCGGACTTCATCCACAAAGCGCTCCCTGTCCACCTGCTCCAGGAAATACTCACCCAGACGGCGGCTCTCCTGCATGGCACGATGCCAATGACGCTCGCGGGTTTCGTCATCACCACTGTAACGGACAAAATCCTTACGGTCAGGTAACTGACCATCCGGCAGCTCGGCCAGATATTCGTGCGAAGGCGCCACCAGCAGCAGGTCGGCAAGCCGCTCGGGGTCTCCCCCGCGCCAGGGCAGCAGTTTGTCGAACCAGCCAGGCACAATGCGTTCGCGGAAATGAGGGAAAAGCACAATGCCGTCCGTCTGGTAAGGCAGATCCAGGTGATAATCGGTCAGCCCACCGTCCCGGAATGCCCGCCCCGGGACCCCCGGAATTTCATTCACGGCCTCCATCACCGTCGGAATGGAACCGGATGCCAGCAGGGTGGCGCGCAGATTTTCAGGGGTCAGCATTGCATAGCGTGTGGGCAGATCCTCTCTGTCACCCAGCGGTGGAGTGTCGCGCGGATCATGGACGATAATCCGCTCAAAGCCATTGGCGACAAACCGCCGGTTGACTGTATTGGCCGCAATCACCCCGGCCAGCCCCAGAGCCAGTGCCGGATGGGTATCGGCCTGCAGGGAACGCCAGCGGCTCGCATTCACCACCACATTGAGACGGAACTGTGACTGGGTCAGGACATGCTCATCCTGATCCTGCAACAGATCGGACAGCATGGCTTCGCATTTGCGGCTGACCTCGGCCATGCTGATTCCCTTGGGAAAACGCTGCTGCGTATAGAGTTCCGAGAGGCGCCGGATGCCAGCCACCGGATCCGGCAGACAGAGACTGGCCGAGCGCCAGCTGCCGATAGAAGCGCCAATCAGGTGCCGCTCTCGGGGGGCCCGAGGCAACCAGTCTCCGAAAAGCGCCTCGTCCAGTCCCACCAGCCCCAATGCCTTGGGCCCACCGGCCGCACCGGCGATAACGCTGACATCCTCCGGCCTCAGGCCATGTTCTCGGAGCCGGGCCAACGCGCGCTCTCCGGCATAGAATCTCAGCGGTGGGGACTGATCCTTTAATGGCATCGCCATGTTTGATTACTCCGTCGTGTCACCATCCGCCACACGTTGACGGAAACGCAGGTAATGCTCAACGGTGGTCTGGGGATCTTCGAAATGGGGATAGTGCCCAATGCCTTCCAGTAGAACGGTATCAGGCCGGGCGACGAGCTGGCGATATCGCTCAAGCATGGCGCGCCCGGACACCGGATCCGCCGCCCCCCAGATCAGCCTCACCGGCCGCCTGGCCTGTTGCAGTGCACCCACCCACCGATGACGGTGAATACGACGTTCTTCCATGTAGTGGATCAGCTGGTGGATGATGCCGCGGCCATTGTTGTAGGTCAGAAGCTGCCAGAGATCATCCAGCTCCTCTAGTGTCGGCTGGCTGTTACGTCCAAAAATCTTACAGAGATTGTATTCCAAGACCCGACGGGTCTGCACCCGACTCACCAGAGGTCCCAGCGGTCCAAGCAGCAGGTTCTGAAGCACAATGGGGCGATGCACTTCCGGAAACAGGGCACCGTTCAGAAAACAGACGCTGTCAATGACGAACGGAAGCTCGCCCTCCTGATCCCGGGCCAGTAGCTCCTGAGCCACCGAGCCACCATAGTCGTGAGCCCAGATGTGTACCCGCTCAATCCCCATCTCCGCCAGTAAGCCCTGCTGCAGGTCCGCCTGATCGATAATGGAATAGGGATAGCCCACCGGCTTGTCGGAGAAGCCGAAACCCAGCATATCCGTGGCCAGGACACGGTAACGGCTGACCAGGGGCTGCCAGACGCAATGCCAATCCCAGCTGGCCGTGGGAAAACCGTGCAGCAGAAGGACGACTTCGCCTTCCCCTTCAAGGCGGGTGAAGATCGCATTCTCGCCATAGCGAAACCACCGCCCAGTATCCTGCCAGCACTGCAGGCCATGGGATTCCGTCACGGTCACACCCTCCCTGGATGGTGAATAGTCCCTTTTCAGTGTCATTAAATGGCTCCTTGCGATCCAGTATAACTCCGAGAGTGTAAACAAAACTTTACAGTCTTGCCGACCCCCCCGCACCACAAATACTGGCACTTACCGAATCCACACAAACTTTCCAATTAAACCCCCTTTTAATCAGCCTGTTGCATCGCCAACACTCATAATGAGAACTATGCAATGATGCTTGGCAGGGAAGCTGCATAATAATTGATTGACGGATTAATTCTGACAATTTGCCGTCACTGTCCCGGCCATTCCTGAAACGCCAGGCAGGTGAATTATTCATGAAGAGGTGTGACAGCGTGGATGCCATCAATCGTCTCAACAGGCTTTACGAACTGAAGCAGGCTCAGCTTGAGAAAGCTGGCGAGCTGCTGGATTCGGAAACCCTGCTGCACCGTGTGCTCGCGGCCGAAGCCGAAGCCATCAGCGAGGCGTTGCACGAAGAGCGCAACCGCCTCAGCTGAATCCAACCAGCTTTTGCCGGGCGCCTATACTGTGGCGGTGTTCGGCTTCTGAATAATCCATCACCGTCACCCCATCGTAAGACCCACCAGAGAGCAACGGTTGCCCTTGTGCCCCCAAAACCCTGAACGCAGGCAATTTGGGTTGTTTGCTACAAGCGGTTAAACTTCGCCCTTTCCCGTTCGCACCCTCAGGAAAGCGCCTCACGGGCTATCCCACAGGAAACAACTGAGAGAGACAGCTCCGATGAACGACAATCTGGAGAAAATGGCCGCCGACTACCGCGATATCCTGGCGCAACTCGGGGAAGACCCGGATCGCGAAGGCCTTGCGGATACGCCGATGCGCGCGGCCAAGGCTCTGCAATTCCTCACCCAGGGCTATCAGCAGGACATCAACACGGTCGTCAATGGAGCCATCTTCGAGTCCTCAACCGATGAAATGGTCGTTGTCCAGGATATCGAGCTCTATTCCCTGTGCGAGCACCATATGCTTCCGTTTATCGGTAAGTGCCACCTCGCCTACCTTCCCAACGGGCGTGTCCTGGGCCTTTCCAAGTGCGCCCGGATCGTGGACATGTACGCCCGTCGCCTGCAGATCCAGGAAACACTGACCCGGCAGATTGCCGAGGCCATACAGGAGGCCACCCACGCCAAGGGCGTAGCAGTGGTCATCGAAGCCAATCACATGTGCATGATGATGCGCGGCGTGGAGAAACAGAACTCCACCATGAAAACCTCGGTAATGCTGGGCGCCTTCCGTGAATCCCAGGCCACACGCATGGAATTCCTGACGCTGATCAACCGTAAATAGGGCAACTGCAATGACTGATAACAGCCGCATTGCCACCATCAGAATCAAGAATCTTCGCCTGCGAACCTACGTCGGCATCAAGGAAGAAGAGGTCAACAACCGACAGGATGTGGTCATCAATGTCCGGCTGCAGTACGACGCCAGTCAGGCCATTCGCAACAACGACATCGATGCGGCACTCAATTACCGCACCATCACCAAGAACATCATTGCCCATGTTGAGGAAAACCGCTTCGCGCTGCTGGAACGGATGACCCGTGAAGTGCTCGACATTGTCATGGCGCCTGCCGCCGTAAAGAACGCGATGGTGGAGATCGACAAGCCCCATGCGCTGCGTTTTTCCGATTCGGTTTCGGTCAGCCTGACCGCCAACCGGGAGGATTGAGCCAAAGCACGGTTACCACTGGGTCACACTGCACACACTCCGGCGGAATTTCGGGTTATCCTTAGCGGATATGTCTTCGTTCGCCAATGGGAAAGGATAACGCCATGGATGAAACCCCTCAGTCACTGGGTAAAACCTTCCTGACCGGGCTCGCCCTGTTGCTGCCCCTTTTCATCATCCTCCTCCTGCTTTTCTGGCTCTTTGAGCTGATCACCGGTGCCATTGCGCCCATCAGCAACCTGGTCAGCAATGTCACCGGCATGCCGTCATTGTTGGGCGACGGCCTGGTTCTGGTGTCACTGATCGCCTTCATTTTTTTCATTGGTGTGGCCGCACAGACCGCGGTCGGTCGCTGGCTCCATCCCCAGTTTGATATGTACATGCAGCGGGTTGCCCCGGGCTATCGCATGATCCGGGAGATCGTCCAGCACCTGTTCGGCCGGGGCGGTGAATCCCCCTTTGCCCATGGCTCGGTTGCCCTGGTCAAACTCTATGGACCCACGGTACCCCTGACGGCCACCGCCATTGTCACCAGCCGGCATGAAAACGGCACCTGTACTGTCTTTGTGCCCACGGGGCCCAACCCGACGTCCGGCTTTATCTACCATGTAGCCCCGGAGCTTGTTCAACTGCGGCCCGATATCCGGGTGGATCAGGCCCTTCGCACCGTCATTGCCTGCGGCATGGGGGCGAACGAACTTTTTGGCGGGCCGCCACCGGTGCGCCTGGACGAGAGCGAAAATCAACCAACGGACTTACCACCGGAAGTTCAAACAACGGATCCAGAGAATCTGAAATAAATGCCCGGGAAAGCACCGGGGCTTTGTAAGCGGCCCAACTAGCCTCCATAATATCCTCAGGCAGTCGCGACCCGCTGCGTGCGGGTCTTAACCGATGGACACTCGAATGAAAAGATTTGTACTTCCCGCGGGCATTGCCCTAATCGGTGCCATTCTGATTCCGCTGCTGTGGCTTGGAACTGGCGATGACGAGGTCTCTGTAACCACAGCCTCCAATATCAAGCAGAACAGCGAGACCATGGTCGTCTACATGTCACCCCAGTGCGGTTGCTGCGGGGTCTGGGTAGACCATGTGGAGGAACACGGCTTCACCACTGAGACGCGCAAGACGGACGCCGTCAATGCCATCAAGGAGGAAGCCGGACTGCCGCGCGACCTGGTCAGCTGTCACACCGGCTTTATTGATGGTTATCTGATCGAGGGCCATGTGCCTGCCAGCGATATCCAGCGGCTGCTGGAAGAGCGACCCGACGCCGCAGGCCTCAGTGTTCCCAGAATGCCCATCGGCTCGCCGGGCATGGAGATTGAAGGCGAAGGCCGTGAGGCCTTCGATGTGGTGCTGTTCCGCCGGGATGGTTCACGTGAAGTATTCAATCATTACCCGGCACAGGATGCTCTGTAGTTCCGGAACAGCAGGCCGCAATCAAAACCGTTATACTGCCGCGTTTCAAATCTTCCGTAACAGGTCAACCGAATGCTCAACGCCGACGCTCTCAATCAGCTGAAACAGCTTCGCTCCGACATCAAGGCGGAGAAAACCCTGCTTGATGGGACCGTCAAACGCGTCACCGGACGCTTTGGCTTTGTCGCCCTGGACGATGGCCAGGATGTCTATCTTCCCCAGGAGGAAGCCCAGCGCGTACTGATCGGTGATCGCGTGCGGCTCAGCCTGGTTGAGGGCGGTCAGGGTCGACCCGCTGGGGAACTGGAATCGCTGGAAAGCCAGAACCTGGCCACCTTTATCGGGCAATACCAGGTCCGTGGCAAAGGCCACTTTGTGGCCCCCGACATCAACGGTTTCAGTCGTTGGCTTTTTGTGCCGCCCAAACAGCGGGCCGATGCCCGTGACGGTGATTATGTGCATTGTCGCGTCAGCCGCCACCCCTTCCGCTCGGGCAATGCCCAGGCGGAAATACTGGAGGTGATCGGTCATGCCACGGAACCGGGCATCGAACGCAGTTACGCCATGGCCAAGTATGCCCTGCGCGAGGACTGGCCCGAGCCGGTGGAAAAAGAAGTGGCCGCACTTTCGGAAGAGTCCATCAATGAGCTGGCAAGTACCCGCACCGATCTCAGTGACCGTGAGTTTGTCACCATTGACGCGCCCAGCACCCAGGACATGGACGATGCCGTCCATGCCAGCACCCGGGACGACGGCTGGTTGCTTTCGGTAGCCATTGCCGACCCGGCGGCGCTGCTGCCCGAAGATGGCGCTACGGAACTGGAAGCACGACAGCGCGCCAGTGCCGCCTATTTCCCGGGCCAGCCCCGCACCATGCTGCCATCACAGATCAGCCAGAATCTGGGGTCGCTGGTTCCGGGGGCACAGCGCCTGGCTCTGGTGTGTGAAATCCATGTGCAGCCCGATGGTGCCCTGGGCAACTATCGCTTCATTCCAGCACTCATCCGCTCCCGAGCCAAGCTCAGTTATGACGCCGTTGCGAAGCTGTTTGAAGGCACCCCGGACGATGACATCCGCGCCCTGGATCAGGGCACCAGCGCCAGTCTGGCCCAGCTCAGGGACGTACTGGAGGCCTTGCGCGGCTGGCGCGAACGCCATGCGCTGGTCAATGAGGACCGCCCGGATTACCGTCTCAAGCTCAATGAAGCCCGCAAGATCCGCACCATCGAAAAACGCCACCAGACACCGGCGCATCGCCTGATTGAAGAATGCATGATCGCCGCCAACCGCTGTGCCGCAGACTTTCTCTCCAGCCAGGCCGGCAGTGGCCTTTTCATCACCCACGGCGGCATCCGACCGGAAAAGATTGAAAGTGTCCAGCAGCTGCTGCAGCAACACTGTCCGGAGCTGGCCGAGCTTGACCCGAACACCCCGGAGGGTTTTGCGGCGCTGGTGCGCGGGGCGTCGGCGCTGGAAACGGAACTGCCCGTCAAGGCCATCGTCATGCGGCAGCTGGAACGGGCCGAACTGGCCACCAAGGCCGCCCCGCACCAGGGCATGGGGCTGCCGCTCTACACCACCATGACCAGCCCTCTGCGCAAGTACTCGGACTACTTCGTGCATCGGCTGATCCGCCACCATCTGGGGATTGCTCCGCCACCGGAGTGGACCCCGGAGGTGCTGAGCGCGCTGCAGGAATCCCAATGGCAGCTTCGTCAGGCGGTCAACGAAATGGAGCAGTCACTGAAATGCCAGTTTGCCCCCAGCCTGGGTAGCGAACCCATGAAGGGCCAGATCGTGCAGGTTAACGCCGGCGGCTTCCAGGTCCGGCTGGACGACACCGGCCTGGTCGGATTTGTCTCGGCCCGGGACATGGAAGGAAAATTCAGTTTTGATCCCGTCACCCATCGCCTGAGTAACGCGGAACAGACCTTTCAGCTGGAGCAGACGGTCAAGGTCCGTTTTCGGGAAGTGGATCAGGAGCGGCGCCAGATTCGCTTCGACCTGGTGCCCGACGACGAAGGCTGATCAACAGCCCGCGTGGGTTTCCCCCACCGCCATAAGCCGTCGCCTGAGGGACGTGCGGGCGGCCATGAATCGCCTGGGCGGCTCATCCATGGGCTCGGTGGTCAACCGGATGGTGCC
>SLIH01000440.1 GCA_007135745.1 Halomonas sp.
CGCCCGGGCACTGGAACGCCTGGCAGGCGAGATTCCACAGGCGCAGAGAATCCAGGCCGTGGTGAACGAACTGCTGGCCCAGGCCGGCAAGGAGCGGGACGGCATACTCCTGGTCCATCCCGACGACCAGCCTCATCTGCCGGAAGCCCTCCGGCAGAGTCCCTGGAGCCTGGGCACCAGCGATCGGGTGCCCCCCGGCAGCTGCCTTCTGAACACACCTCACGGCAGCTATGAAACCAGCTTTCAGGTGCGGCTGGAGACCCTGATCGGGCGGGTCCGCGGCGGCACAACGAGTACTGCATCACAAACCGCAAACCAGGAGGGGAACCCGGCGGACCCAGAGGCCACCCACTCGGGTACTCAGGAACCAGATGGGGAAGGATAAGCCATGCTATCGATCGACGGATTCCGGGAACAGGTAGATCTCAACTTTCAGCAGTCCATTGATGATTTCCAGACCATTGGCATGAACATGGACCATTACTCGGCCGATGACATCCAGCTGTTCAACGAGGCCAACCGCCAGACACAGGTGGCCAGCTGGGCGGCAAACCAGGAAGTGGTGATGACCCACAATCTGGTCAAGGCACTGATTGACGAGATCAGGTGATTGGGGAGGGGACCCTGGCCATGGATGGCATTTTTTACCCCTTGCTGTTGTATCTTCCGACCACAACCCGATGTGATTGCCGCCATGCTGTCCAATCCGATCCGCCTCACCATCGCCGCACTCGCCCTTCTGCTTGCACCAGGGCTTGTTAACGCCGCACCCGATCACTGGCACACCAGCGGCTATTCGTATCACGCCGACAGCACCCCGCTGGAGCAGGTCCTCCAGGATTTCGCCGATAGCCATGGCGTGGATCTGGAACTCGATTCCAATGTTTCCGGTACCGTGAGCGGTCGCATGCGCACGGACAGTGCCACGGACTTTCTCGAGCGTCTCTCCGTGCGCCACCGATTCCAGTGGTTCGTCTACAACCAGCGCCTCTATGTCAGCCCCAATGCCGCCCAGCAGGTTCAGCGCGTGGACGTCCCCAAGGGCTCCGCCCGCCGCGCCCGAAGGGCTCTGGAAGGGGTCGGTCTGTTACAGGACAAGTTCGGCTGGGGCGAGCTGGACGATGAGGGCTCGGTCCTGGTCTCCGGTCCCCCGGCTTACGTGGATCTGGTGCAGCAGCTCATTCGCCGGGAAATTGATGACCCCGCAGAAGAGGAAGACGGAGAGGTCATGATATTCCAGCTCAGGCATGCGTCGGCTGACGACCGGGAAATCACCATCCGTGATCGCACCGTGGTGATTCCGGGTGTGGCCACAGTCCTGCGCAACGTGCTTGAACGCCAACGCAAGAGTCCGGGCGGTGGCCCCCTGGCCGGGGCCATGGAGCCTCTTCAGGACATGGAGACCCGCGCCCGCGAGCAGATCGGCAGCTCTCCGTTTGAGCGTGATCCGGAAATGGCCGATGTGACTTCCCGGCTCAGGCGCGACGGCGGCCCCCTGCGGGTGGAGCCGGATGTACGCAGTAATGCGGTACTGATCCGGGACGATCCAGCCAATCGAAGCCGTTACCAGCGCCTGATCCGGGCCATGGATGTGCCCAAGAACCTGATCGAAATCGATGCGGTGATTGTCGATATCGACCGCTCCCGGTTGCGGGAGCTGGGCGTGGACTGGGAGGTTATCGACAGCAGTCGGCGCGTCGCCATGAACGTCTCCGGTGCCGAGACCAGCGCCGCCAACCAGGGCTTTCGCGACGGCTCCACCACCCTGCTGGTGGAGGACATCGGCCGATTCTATGCCAATATCCGCGCCCTGGAGAGCGAAGGCGACGCCAGCATCATTGCCAACCCCTCGGTGCTCACACTGGAAAATGAACCGGCGGTGATCGACCTCAGTGAGACCGTCTTTATCGAGTCCGTGGGCGAACGGGTGGCCAGCGTGGTGCCCGTGACCGCCGGCACCATGCTCCGGGTAACGCCACGCAAGGTGGAAGATAGTGACGATGAACACATCCAGCTGGTGGTCGATGTGGAGGACGGCCAGGTAATCCAGCAAACGGCGGATGCCCTGCCCCGGGTCAGCCGAAACACCATCAGTACCAAGGCGCTGGTGGACGAAACCCACTCCCTGGTGATTGGTGGCTACCATCTCCGCTCGCAGGAGAATACGGAGAGAGGTATTCCCTTTATCAGCGACATCCCGTTGCTGGGACGGCTTTTTGCCAGCGACCGCACGCGCTACCAGGAAAGGGAGCGATTGTTCATCCTGACACCCCATATCAGTGAAAAGAGCCACGCGCCGGGCAATTACAGCAAGATGGGCGCCGGGGACAAAATCGACGGTGCCGTGGACGAAGTCCGGGGCAAGCGGACGCCCGATAAGGCCGAGTTACTGGAGGAGGCGCAATCCGCTTTCGTGGCGCTGGCCCGGGAACGCCAGCCTGAAGATTTTGAGCTGGAAACCGGCATTGAATGGACCAACTGCAGCCAACCCAACATCAATTTTGACTTCAGTGGCGAGCGCAGCCTTCTGAGTCAGCATGTTGAGGTGTTCGTGGGGATTGCCGAGAACCACAGCAACGATTTCCTGGAGGTGGACGAGTCCGCCTGCGCCAGCTCCGACGTCATCGCCGTGGCCGTATGGCCCAACCCGATGCTGCAACCCGGTGAGAAGGCGGAGGTCTTTGTCGCCCGGTCACTGGCTCCCTCGGACGTTCGTCACCTGCCATCCCTGCTGCACGGAGCACGCTGAAATGATGATCCGAAGAATGTGTCGTTTTGCGGGCTTAATGCTGCTGGCCGGCGCGCTGCATGGATGCGCCATGCTGGCCCCCCATCCCGCGCCGGAACCGGAGACAAAACAGAGAACCATGGAGACACAGAGGCCTGGAGCGGATAACGGAAAGCCCATGTGGATATGGGTTGCCCCCGGCTATCGGGAGTCACTGGAGCGTGAGGATCAAAGCTACAGCCTGCGGCGGGTGCCGCATTAATTATCCTTAAATTGCTCAATCGGCACTGCGTATCGAATCACCCGCTGCTAAGCTTCCCTGAAAGGACATTCAGGGACATTTACGGCCAGAATCATGCGCTTCAGCCGTTATCAGCAGCTCGGACTGCTCTATTCCAACCGGGTCGCAAGGATCTATCGCGGGCAGGATAAAACCAGCGAACAGGCGGTTCTACTCAAGGTGGCGAATCTCGACCGGGGCAATGATACGGCTTCGCTTTTCCGCCATGACTACGACCTTGCGGAATCCTCCCCTGCCCCCTGCCGCCTGGAACCAATCGAACTCTATGCCGACAGCG
>SLIH01000013.1 GCA_007135745.1 Halomonas sp.
GGTTGCTTACCTCTTAAAGTTTCTAGCCATAGCGCACCCCGTTTTTTCTTGGCGTCTTTGCGCCTTGGCGAGCGTCGCCCTTGTACAACTCCGAGCCCGGCCGAGGTGTCAGGGGGTGCGGGCCAGGGCCCAGACTTCGATGCGGCGTGCGCCGTGCTGTCTGAGCACCTGGGCCATGGCTTCGGTGGTGGCGCCCGTGGTGACGACATCGTCCACCAAGGCAATATGCGAGGGAGCCGGTGCTCGAACCTCGAAGGCCCCGTGGAGGTTTTTAAGGCGCTGTCGCCGGTTCAGTCCCGTCTGTACTCGCGTTCCCCGTCGTCGTCGAATCAATGTTTCCCTGACCGGCACCTTCAGTTCCCGGCCCAGCCAATGGGCCAGCTCCGCAGACTGGTTGAAGCCCCGCTCACGCAGCCGCTCCGGTGCAATGGGGCAGGGAACCAGAGCCTGAGGCAGGCTGTCCCCCTTTTTGCCCGTGGTCTCTGTCCAGGCCTTTGCCAGCGCCCGTCCGAAGGCCCGCTGTCCGTTGTATTTGTAGTGGGTGATCATGATGTTGATCGGGAATTGGTAGCGCCAGGGCACGTCGCTGCTGTCCTGCTGCGGTGTGCGGGCAAGGCAGCCACCGCAGAGGCTGGTATTGGTGGAGATCAGCGGCAGGGCGCAGCGGCGGCAGGCGGGATGGTTCGCCGGAAGATCCTGACGGCAGGCTTCACAGAGCCCGGGGGCAGGCCCAAGGCAGATAACGCAACGCTCCAGCGAGCTGTGTTCAAGATGAATCAGGCTGTTAACCAGCTTTTGGTTCCAGGTTGACAGCGCCTGAAGGGGCTTTATCATGGTTCACTCCCTGAACGTTAATTCCGGCCCCTGTGAGCCCTCAATCCATGAGGTGGTGCGGCGGCCCTTTGGAAACAGCAAGGATAACAGCATGTCTTCGACCAACGCTATTCGCCACGACTGGACACTATCGGAAGTGCGGGAGCTGTTTGAGCGCCCTTTCAATGATCTCCTGTTCGAGGCGCAGACCGTTCATCGGCAGCATTTCGATCCCAATGAGGTCCAGGTCAGCACGCTGTTGTCCATCAAGACCGGCGCCTGCCCCGAGGACTGCATGTATTGCCCCCAGAGTGGCCACTACAACACCGGCCTGGAGAAGGAAAAGCTGCTTGAGGTGGAGAAGGTCGTGGAGCAGGCACGGGCGGCGAAAGAGACAGGCGCTACCCGTTTCTGCATGGGGGCGGCCTGGCGCAGCCCGACGAAGAAGGACTTGCCCTACGTGCTGGACATGGTCCGTCAGGTCAAGTCTCTGGGCATGGAGACCTGCATGACCCTGGGCATGCTCACCGAAGATCAGGCCGACGAACTCGCCGAAGCTGGGCTGGATTACTATAACCACAACCTGGATACTTCCGAGCGCTACTACAATCACATCATTACCACCCGCACCTACCAGGACCGCCTGGACACGCTCGACAACGTCCGCAAGGCCGGGATGAAGGTCTGCTGCGGTGGCATCATGGGCATGGGCGAAGAGGACGAGGATCGCGCCGGATTTCTGATGCAGCTGGCGAACCTGCCGGTCCACCCGGAGAGCGTGCCCATTAACCAGCTGATCAAGATCCCGGGAACGCCCCTCGAAGAAGTAGAAGACCTCGATCCCTTTGAATTCGTGCGCACCATCGCCGTGGCGCGCATCCTGATGCCGAAGAGCCACGTGCGCCTTTCCGCTGGCCGTGAGGACATGAACGACCAGATGCAGGCGCTGTGTTTCATGGCTGGCGCCAACTCCATTTTCTATGGCGATACGCTGCTGACTGCCGACAATCCGGAGGCCGACGCGGATCGCCGTCTCTTCCGACGCCTTGGCATTCGCCCGGAACCCCTGAGTACGAATCGTGATGACGCGGATGAGGCGGCGGAGCTGGTGAGCCGGGTAGAGAAGGAGCGACAGGCGCAGCTGTTCTACGACGCAGCCAATGCCTGATCCTGCTGCTGAGTTGGACCGGCGCCGTCGACAGGGGCTTCTTCGGCGCCGGCGTTTGCTGCAATCGGCTCAGGGGCCGGTGATTCAGGTGGACGGCGCCCGCTGCTCGGCGTTCTGCAGTAATGATTATCTGGGCCTTGCCAGTCACCCGCGTGTCATCGAAGCGCTGACGCGGGCCGCATCGCGGCAGGGCGTAGGCAGTGGCGCTTCCCATCTGGTGTGTGGTCACCATGAAAGCCACGACGCACTGGAGCGGGCCCTGGCCGAAGCCACCGGACGGGAGGCTGCGCTGCTCTTTTCCACCGGTTATATGGCCAATCTGGGCGTGATTTCGGCGCTGGCCGGGCGTCGGCAGACGGTTCTGGAAGACCGGCTTAATCATGCGTCGTTGATTGACGGCGCCCGGCTCAGTGATGCCCGTCTGGTTCGCTACGCCCACGCCGATGCCGCAGCACTGGAGGAGGCGTTGGAGCAGCAGGAAAGCCCCGCCCTGGTGGCCACGGATTCTGTTTTCAGCATGGATGGGGATCTGGCACCCCTGACGGAGATTGCAGTCCTGTGCCAGAGCCGTGAGATACCGCTGCTGGTCGATGATGCCCATGGTTTCGGTGTGCTGGGCGAATCAGGCGGTGGCGTGGTTGAAGCGCTGGGGCTGTGCCAGAACAGTGTGCCCCTGCTGATGGGGACCCTGGGCAAGGCCCTGGGGGTCTCGGGCGCCTTCGTTGCTGGTTCCCGGGCCCTGATCGATTACCTGGTCCAGCAGGCAAGAACCTATATCTATACCACCGCCATGCCGCCTGCACTGGCGGAGGCGACCCTGGAAAGTCTGGCGATCAGTCGCGAGGAGGGCTGGCGACGCCGGCGCCTTGATGCTTTGGTGGAATGGTTTCGCCGCGAAGCCTCGGCTTTGGGTTATGAGCTGATGCCTTCATCGACGCCCATTCAGCCATTGATCGTAGGATCTGCCGAGGACGCACTGGCTCTCAGTGAGGCACTTGAACGTCGTGGCATCCTGGTTCCGGCCATTCGGCCGCCAACGGTACCGAAGGGCACGGCGCGCCTGCGTTTCACCTTCAGTGCCGAGCATACGGATGCGCAGATGGAGGAGCTGATCAGCGCGCTCAGCGCGGTGCGTGACGAGGCAGGACATGAGCGGCGCTGATCCGATGCCTGTCGTGGCCCTGGGGGGTTGGGGCATGCCGGCGTCCCTGATTGAGCCGCTGCTGCCGGTTGCGGCGGACCGACAGATTCATGTGCCGGGGCTGCCCGAGCCCGATTCGCATGAAGCGCCAGAGCAATGGTTGGCGAAGCTGATGCCA
>SLIH01000459.1 GCA_007135745.1 Halomonas sp.
AGGTCACTGTTGAGCTTCCGGAACAGGTTCCGGAGGATCGGCTCTGGTTTGAAACCCAGGGGCACTTCATGGGGGGCAACGTCGACTTGACCCTGGCCCATGTTGTTCGGGTTATCCCTCAGGCCTACTCATCGCTCGGCCGTTCGAGCCGCCACGAAGTCGCGCGGCTCATTGGTGAGATCAATCGACACCTCAGCGCCAGGGCTTCATCCGGTCCCATCTTGTTGATGGGACCCGGGCGCTGGGGGACAAGCAGTCCAGAGCTGGGCGTACCGGCTACCTTCTCGGATATCGCCAACGTCTCTGTACTGGTGGAAGAGGCGGATATGGGCTCCGGGATGGTGCCGGACCTTTCCTATGGCTCCCATTTTTTCCAGGATCTGGTGGAATCCGGCATTGTCTATGTTGCCCTGTTTTCGGGGCAGGCGGGCACTCATTACCGAAACGACTGGTTGTCGAATGATTCGAGGATCGATCTGGAGACTCTGGGTATTGGGGGGGATTATCCTCCAGAGGTGAGGAAAGCCATCAGCCTCCACGATATGGGGGCTGATGGCCTGAAGCTGATGGCCGATCTGATGAGTCAGCGCCTGCTCTGTTTCAGCCAGCGCTGACTCTGTCGGATTTATACCAGCCCCAATGCTTCCATGGCCTTCGCCACCCGCAGGAAGCCGGCTATGTTGGCACCGACCACATAGTTTCCGGGTGATCCGAATTCATCCGCTGTCTCATAACAGTTCTTGTGAATGTTGACCATGATCTCGCGGAGCCTTTCCTCCGTGTGTTTGAAGGTCCAGGAATCCCGGCTGGCGTTCTGCTGCATCTCCAGAGCGCTGGTGGCGACCCCGCCCGCGTTGGCGGCCTTTCCGGGCCCGTAAGCGATACCGGCTTTCTGGAAAATCTGGATGCCTTCGGGCGTGGTCGGCATGTTGGCGCCCTCGGCCACGGCAATGCAGCCATTCTCGATCAGCTTCTTCGCATCCTTGCCGTTCAATTCATTCTGGGTGGCACTGGGCAGGGCCACATCACAGGGCACATGCCAGACATTGCCATCCTCCACATATTTGGCGGATTTCTTTTCGTCTGCATAGACACTCAGGCGACGGCGTTCCACTTCCTTGATGCGCCTGACGCGATCCAGCTCAATGCCTTCATCATCGACGATGATTCCGGAGGAATCAGAACAGGCAACAACCTTGGCACCCAGTTGCTGCGCCTTCTGCATGGCATAGATGGCAACGTTGCCGGAACCGGAAACAACCACGGTCTTGCCGTCCAGGGATTCATCCCGGGCCTTGAGCATTTCCTCGGCGAAAAAGACGGTACCGTAGCCGGTTGCTTCCGTGCGCGCTCGGCTGCCGCCCCAGTCAAGGCCCTTGCCGGTGAGTACGCCGGATTCGTAGCGGTTGGTAATACGCTTATACTGACCAAAGAGATAGCCGATCTCGCGTGTGCTGACCCCGATATCGCCCGCGGGTACATCCGTATATTCACCGAGATTGCGGTACAGTTCCGTCATCAGGCTCTGGCAGAATCGCATGATTTCCGAATCGGAGCGGCCCTTGGGATCAAAATCGCTGCCGCCTTTGCCGCCGCCGATCGGGAGGTCGGTCAGGGCATTCTTGAAAATCTGCTCAAAGCCCAGGAATTTAATGATTCCGAGATAGACCGAGGGGTGAAAGCGCATGCCCCCCTTGTAGGGACCCAGGGCGCTGTTGAATTCAACCCGGAAGGCACGGTTGATATGAATGTTCCCGTCGTCATCCTGCCAGGGCACGCGGAAGATAATCTGACGCTCCGGTTCGCAGATGCGCTGGATGATTTTTGATTCCGCAAACTCCGGATATTTCACCAGGACCGGGCCGAGCGTTTCCAGTACTTCGTGCACGGCCTGATGGAATTCTTTCTCACCGGGGTTTCGCTTCAGTACGTCCTGATAGATCGGTTCGAGTTTTTCGTCGAGTCCGGCTGTCATAAGTCCTGCCTCTCTGTGATGGTTGGAAACTGTGTGCCCCAAAAAGATGCAAAACCGCGAAGAATGCACCAACGGTGGGCATTAAGCAACTTTTCAGTTAAGTGCGCCCTTAAGAATGAGGGCACAAATAGATGCATATTAATTGCATTTAATGGGTGCGGTCCAGTCGATCGAGGCCGCGTTGCAGGGTCGCACGCGACAGTTCGCCAAAATGGGAGTCCACCAGCTGGCCGTCGCTGTTGTAATAGAGGGTTGTGGGAAGCCCCATGGCACCGGTTGCCGAGGAAACAGCACCCGGGGTATCCATCAGGACGTTGTCCAGCGTGAGGGACTGGTCCTGGAGGAAGCCGAGAACCTGACTGCTCTGTTCGCCATGATTGACGAATGCGAAAGTCACATCCTGGTGCTTTTTCTGGGCCTCTTCGAGAACCGGCATCTCACGCTGGCAGGGTGGGCACCAGGTCGCCCAGATGTTGACCACCATGGGTTTGTCGTGCTCGTTGATCAGATCCGGCAGGCTGGTCTCTTCGCCGTCAATGGTCACCAGCGGTACATCCGGCATGGGGCGGGCATGGGAGTCAATCAGGGAAATGGCGAGTGTGGGCATTCCCCACGCCAGTATCCCGGCAAACACCGCACCGGCAAGCACGGCACGATTCTGCTTGCCGCGCCAGAAAACCCACCCCAGGTACGCGAAACCAAAACCCAGTGCACCAAAAGGATCAAAGCCGCCATCACGGATATCCAGGATTCCGGGCAGGCTGTCGTAGCTGTCGAAATAGCGCGCGACAAAGACAATGCGCGCGCCGATCACGCTGATGATGATCAGGTTGAACAGTGAATCGCTGACGGAATGTCCCGAGCGCCGGCCGAGCAAGGCACCGGTTGCAAGCGCCACCAGCATGGCAATGATGATCAGTAACTGGCCCAGCGTGAAACTGAAAGGGCCAAGGGCGAGACTGTGATCCAGACTGTTCATGCCGGATGATCCTGGCACAGCGTACATTCCTTCTGGCGGGTCTCTGCACCACCGGTTTCAATGTACCGCACCCGCCGGCGCGCGCGGCCCCGGTTGGGAGTGATCCGGTAGTGCCGACCGTTTTCATGGGTGTGTGTTTGCTGTTTCTGCGCCATCATGTTTTCTCTCAATCTGTCTGCTCCATTCTGATGCAGATTATGGGGCATTTATTATATAAATTGATAGAGTTCGGGGTGAATACTCTCTTATTCATGCAAGCTTCAATTGAGGCGGTTGTCCCTTTCTGGTAGTCTGATATCCCATCTTGAGACGTCGTTCTCCCGCCTCTAAACCGGCAACCTGAC
>SLIH01000326.1 GCA_007135745.1 Halomonas sp.
AGTGCAGAGGAACTCAGTGATGCCCGGGTTTCCGGGGCACAGGAGCAGGTTTTTCACACCGTGGCCCGCGTGACGGTAGCTGATGAGGATAGAGTAGGGTTTGGCGACCAGCGCCCGCGCTACGACATCTGTTTTCCGGAGGACCTGGAATCACTCAACTTCCGCCAGCTTCCGGCGGGAACGATGCTGGGCTGGTACTCTGAAAGCGCCCTCGGCCTGCGGGTCTCCGACAATAGCGGGGACGATGTTTCAGAGTACTATCTGGCCTACCGTGATGGACGGATCCTGCTGCGCCGGAGCTGCCTGCTCTCCATGCTGACCTCTGATATTACTGTCATCTACCAGGATTGTCTCTGCTATATCATGGAACCCTATCCACTGTGATTGCCGATCCGCCGGCTCAGTGTCTACCGGATCCCGAAAACGGGAACCTGTCAGCAATTTCCTATTAACATGTGAAATGCAACAGATGTACAATCGATGTAGTGGCGGCAGGCCCTGGGATTCTCCTTCCTGCCCCTCCTGCGTTTGATGCCCGCGGGCTCAGGCATCCTGGCGTCCCTGAGTGTCCCGTGAGTTGGAGGGCGGTGCTGGCCTGCGCTGCCTGCCGCCTGACATTCAGAATCGGCTGATAGGGAGGTCCGTCATGCGCCCGTTGAATTGTGTTTTTCGTCCCGGCTGTGTTCTTCTGTTTGCTTTCTGTCTTTGTCTGCCTGTGATCGGTCACGCCGATCAACTCAAGGAAGGTGAAGCCAGCTCGATCGGTGATGTTGATTTTCGCGCCGATTGCACGGAAGAGGCTCGCAAGGCCTTTGATCGTGCCCTGGCCATGATGCACCACATGATGTATGTGAAAGCGCGCGGCATGTTCGAGGATATCACCCGCAGCCATCCGGATTGTGGTATGGCGTACTGGGGGGTTGCGACGACGCTTTTTCAACCCCTTTGGGCAACCCGTCCGGATGATGAGGCGCTGGAGAGAGGTCTTGAGTTATCCGGCAAAGCGGCCGAGTACTCCGAGGGTGAACGCGAACGCCATCTGATTGAGGCCACGGTGGCTTTCTTCGAGGGGGCTCAGGCCGGAGATGTCTGGGTTGGCCTCGACCGCTGGGTTGACGCCATGATCCCCGCCTATGAGGCATATCCTGAAGATCATGACATCGCCGCCCTGTACGGCCTGTCGCTACTGACCCGGGCCCAACGGGTGGATGACCCTGATCCGCTCTATGACGAAGCCGAGGCTGTGCTGCGTGAAGTCTTTGAGCAGTCACCGGACCATCCTGGTGCTATTCATTACACCATTCATGCGACCGATGTGGACGGCAGGGCAGAGAATGCGCTGGACATGGTGGAGCGCTATAGCGAAATTGCTCCAGACGTGCCTCACGCACTGCATATGCCCTCGCACATCTATGTTCGCCTGGGTGACTGGCCTGAAGTGATTGCGTGGAATCGTCGCTCCGCGGATGTGGTGCTGGATCAGTTCGAGGAATCACCCATCTCGTTTCATTACATTCATGCCATGGATTACCTGGTCTATGCCCACCTGCAGCGTGGGGAGGACCAGAAGGCGCTTGCGGCCTACGAAGAAGCCATGGAGTTCGAGCGCCATGAACCCGGTTTCCCGGCCGCCTTCCACATTGCGGCCATGCCGGCACGATTGGCGGTTGAGCAGCGTCGTTGGGAGGATGCCATGGAGCTGGAGCCGCGCAATGCGGATAACCAGCCCTGGGACGCCGCCACCTGGGCGGAGGGTCTGACCTGGTACGCGAGGGGGCTGGGTGCGGTCCATGCCGGACAACTTGACCAGGCGCGTCAGGCAGAACAGCGGCTGAGCGAATTGCGCAAAAACGCCATTGAGGCGGACGATCGCGCGTTTGCGAACTACATAGAAGTGGATCGCCTGATTCTGGATGGTTGGTTGGCCTACGCCGAGGACAGGGAAGATGATGCGGTGGCAAATATGCGTGAGGCGGCGGAACTGGAAAGCCGCATCGAGAAGCACCCGGTTACGCCGGGAGCCCTTCTGCCCCCCAACGAAGCACTGGGCGAGCTGCTGGCTGCCCTTGGGCGTCCGGATGAGGCAGTTGAGGCTTTCGAGACTGCGGATGCGATCTGGCCGGGCAGATACCGCACACTGTTGGGTGCCGCCCGAGCCGCTTCAGAAGCAGGTGATGAGGATAAGGCCCGGTACTACTATGGCCGCCTGCGGGAATTGGCCGAGGAATCGGATCGGGAAGCGCTCACCGAAGCTGAGCGATTTCTGGAGGATGGAGAGCTCAGGGCAGGTGCCTATTAACGAGCCGGGAGCGTTGCCGCCCGGGGGAACTGCCCGTCCAGCGCCGGTAGGCGCGGGTGAAGGCGCTCTGCTCTGAAAAACCCAGCAACAGGGCAATATCGTTCAGCGTAAGCCCTGGGTCCGCGAGGTATTCGCTCGCCAGCTCCTGCCGGCTCTGGTCCAGCCATTGCTGCCAACTGAGGCCGTGCCCGGCCAGTCTGCGTTGCAGGGTACGCGGGGCCATATGAAGTCGATCTGCCGCACGCTCCAGGGTTGGTTCGCCTTCTGCCATCAGTCGCAGCAGTAACTGCTTGAGGCTCTTCTCGATTTCAGAGGTGTCCGGAAGAGCCCGTAGCAGGGCCTGGGCCTGGCGCTCGAGCAGCGCGCGCAGTCTGGGGTCCCGCCTGGGCATGGGAAGGCCAAGGTATTCGCGGGGAAAACGTACCCGGACGAAATTGTCGGAAAAGGTTACCGGGCAGTCAAAAAAGGCCTCATAAGCGTGCGCGCGCTCCGGATTGACCGATTCAAAGAAGCTGATTCCGGTCGGGGGCGGTGGATTGTCAATCTGACGGCGAAGGAAGGTGATCAGTGCCGCAATGGCCGTACCATCGGCTTGCTGCCCCAGTTTGGGTTCAGAGCGTGGCCAGCGTATTTCAACAACCTGATCCGAGAAATCGATTTCAGCGACCTGAGCACCATAGAACAGACGTTCGTAACGCTGATAGGCGAGCATGGCTTCGCCGAGGGATTCCGTAGCCAGAACCAGGTAACCCAGAACACCAAGGTGGGAAGGCTGGACGCAGGCACCCACTTCGAGTTCTGGTGCAACACTCTCCGGTGCCAGGGGAAGGCTGCGTTGCAGCAGGTCGCGCCATACCGGCACGGGAACCGTCTCCTGCGCTGCATACCTTGCAAGCAGGGTTCGCAGCTCCGGTGCGTGCAATTGCTTCTGATCCAGCCAGTCTCTCAGCAGGCCGGTCCAGGCGCCCGTCACGCGCATGATCTGAGCCATGATTTGA
>SLIH01000080.1 GCA_007135745.1 Halomonas sp.
AGTCAAAGGCTTCGGCCGGCAGAAAGGTCATACCGAACTGTATCGCGGCGCCGAATACGTCGTGGATTTCCTGCCCAAGGTCAAGGTGGAGATCGCCATCAGCGAAAAGCTGCTTGATCAGGTCATCGAATCCATTTCCAAGGCAGCCAACACCGGCAAGATCGGCGACGGCAAGATCTTCGTCACCGAGCTGGAACAGGCCATCCGGATACGGACCGGCGAAACCGGTGAGGAAGCCGTCTAACGGTTACCAACCCCCTTTAACTGCCAACGCAAAATATCAATTTCAGACAGCCTAGTGCGGAGGGCTGAATTATGGAAAGTACTGTCAACGAACTACAGTTCGCCCTGGACACCTTCTATTTCCTGATATGTGGTGCCCTGGTCATGTGGATGGCCGCGGGCTTCACCATGCTGGAATCCGGTCTCGTCCGGGCCAAGAACACCACTGAAATCCTGGCCAAGAACGTTGGCCTATATTCCATTGCCTGCATCATGTACCTCGTCTGTGGCTACGCCATCATGTACGACGGCGGCATTTTCCTCGCCGGTATCACTTCCCCGGGCGTCGAGGAAGGCTTCCAGTACGAAGCCGAGGTCACCTATGCGCCGGCTTCTGACTTCTTCTTCCAGGTCGTCTTTGTCGCCACGGCCATGTCGATTGTCTCGGGTGCGGTTGCCGAGCGAATGAAGCTCTGGGCGTTCTTCGCATTTGCCGTGATCCTGACCGGCTTCATCTACCCGATGTCCGGTGGTTGGACCTGGGGCGGCCAGTCCGTGTTCGGCATGTTTGACCTGGGCGAGATGGGCTTCAGTGACTTCGCCGGTTCCGGCATCGTCCACATGGCAGGTGCCTCTGCGGCCCTGGCCGGTGTACTGCTGCTCGGTGCACGTAAAGGCAAGTACGGCCCCAACGGTGAAATCCGGGCTATCCCGGGCGCCAACCTGCCCCTGGCCACTCTGGGTACCTTCATCCTCTGGATGGGTTGGTTCGGCTTCAACGGTGGTTCCGTGCTGGCAACTTCCGGCGTGGACGCAGCCAACGAAGTCGCGGTCGTGTTCCTGAACACCAACACCGCCGCTGCCGGTGGTGCGGTAGCCGCCCTGATCGTGTCCAAGCTGATGTTCGGCAAGGCCGATCTGACCATGCTGCTTAACGGTGCACTGGCAGGCCTGGTCACCATCACAGCAGGTCCGGACAGCCCTGCACCGCTCGCCGCAACCCTCTTCGGCATGATGGGTGGCGCTCTGGTGGTCTTCTCCATCGTTGGCCTCGACAAGCTGCGCATCGATGACCCGGTCGGCGCCATCTCGGTACACGGCAGCGCCGGTATCCTGGGCCTGCTGCTGGTCCCGCTGACCACAGACGTCGGTTTCGGCGCGCAGATCGCCGGTGGTCTGACCATCTTTGTCTGGGTTTTCGTAACCAGCCTGATCGTCTGGTCGATCCTGAAGGCAACTATGGGCATCCGGGTTACCGAGGAAGAGGAATACGAAGGCCTCGACCTCGCCGAGTGTGGCATGGAAGCTTATCCGGAGTTCGAAGGCAACGGCTGATCACTCCGATCTACCGAAGAAAGGGGCGCCCTCCGGGGTGCCCCTTTTTTTTATCGGTGACATGGCGCATCAATCCTTATTGACTGGACGCATCGCGGAAACGCTGGACGCGTTCTTCAGCTGCGGGGTGGGTGGACAGATACCCCTTCACCTCCTCGCCCCAGTCGGTTGTTTCATCTGCAGTATTCTCTTCCACAGGGTCCGGGGCTGAGCTCAGGCGCTGCATGATGTTGGCAAAGTGAATCGGATCGATACCCAGAGCCCGCATCATCTCCAGAGCGTAATCGTCCGCCTCGCGCTCCCTTTCGCGACTGTAGGCCAGGTTAATAAGCGCCGCCGGACCCAGTACCGCGGATTCGGAAACGGCCGCCAGATCCCCCGTGATCATTACCACCAGCCACAGCGTGAGCGAAGACTGCACGAGACCCTGCATCCCATGGCGGTGGGCCACATGGCCGATCTCATGAGCCAGAATAGCGGCCAGCTCAGCTTCTTCCTCGGCCAGATTTACCAGGGCATCCGTAAAAATGATGGTGCCATCGGGCAGCGCCATGGCATTCGGGCCGATGCGGGGGCTGTCGCGGAACTCAACCTGTAGCGGCACATCGCTGACGTCGATCATGGGCTGGAAAACTGCCCGCCAGCGTCGCTTTTCCGCGGGCGTCATTTCGGAAGGATGGAGCACCCATCCATCCAGGTCCGAGAGCACCTTGCGGGAGAGCTCATCGGCGATATGAGGCGGCAGCGCATGCGCCACTGCCCGCGCCATCCAGGGCACACCATGGGTAAAGGCCCCTACAACAATCAAGGCGGTCAGTACGGCGGTGGCAAGAACCAGCCCCAGGCGGTTCTCAATTCGGTGCACCATCTGCATCGGCCCGACTCTGCGCAGGCGACGGGCGAAGCGGTCCACCCCGTCGTTATCAACGGTTTCAAACACGGCCTCATCCGGCAGGTACAGATAACGGGGGGCATTGCCCACACGGGGCGAGAACCGTACCTCCGACCCCATGATCAGCTCAGACTCCCCGTCGACCTCCAACACCAGCCCTTCGCCCGACTGGGTGAGAACCGCGGGGCGACGCTGCGATCGCCCCGCCGCGTAGTAGTAGCCCTCCAGACGAGCGTCAGACGGCTGCATAGTCGACGTCAAATACGTCCCCCATTTCCTGACCCAGAGCGCTTACCCGCTCTTTTTCGGCCGCAGTGAAGCGGTCCAGGCTGTCCTCAACCAGAAGCGTGGTGCGCGACGCCTTGTAGCGGGCATTGCGCACGCGCGCCCAGGGCAGAAAAAGCCCCAGCGTCAGGATAATCAAGAAGGTATTGCTTACCGCCAGCCAGATCATCTGCCCAATCTCCAGCCGCGATTCGAAGCGATGATTGTCCAGGCGCAAACCATTAAGGAAAAGATTGGCCAGGCCCGCCGAAAAATACCCGTAGAGAACCAGATAACCGGCAAACAGAATCGGGAATACCCATTCGAAACCCATCACGCCACCGGCAAGGACGGCCAGAACGACGAAACCAATCAGCATGCCAAGGCCGATACCAAAGAGCCGATAATAGGCGCCCAAGGGTGTGCCGAACGCAAAGTTGGTCGTACCGAAACGGCTACCGTCGGCAACAAACTGGTCATTCTTTCTAGTCACCAGCGGGGTCAGCAAACCCAGCGTCAGAATATTCAACAGTGGAAAGAGATAGAGATTGATGAAAGCCTGCTTATAGGTCCCAT
>SLIH01000327.1 GCA_007135745.1 Halomonas sp.
CCATCCGTGGACACGATGAAGACAGTGCCGTGGCCCGGAGTCTCGCGTTATGGCAGTTGATCCAGAGCCCCCTGTATCCGCGCGATCCCCTGGAGCTTGAACAGCGGGTGCGCAGGGATTACCGACGCAGCTATCGTCCCCGGGGCATACTCCGCCAGATGAGGGGTATTCTGGCTACGGGAGATCTGAGTTCGATTTCCCGTACGATACAGGTGCCCACGGCGGTCGTTCACGGTACGGCCGACCCCCTGGTGCGGCCCGCGGCGGCCCATCAGCTGGCAAAGCTTATCCCCGGTGCGCAGCTTCACCTTATTGATGGCATGGGTCATGATCTGCCTGAACCATTGCATCAATCGCTGGCGGTGCGCACGGTCGAGCTTGCGCAATCGGTCTGAGTTGTAAAATCGTCAAATAAAGCAGGACAGTTGATAAGTTTGTAAAGCAAAGAGTGCAAAAGCGAACTATATTGCAGGTGTTTTCCATACATCAGCAGTGAGGTTTATTATGAAGATTGCTTTTGCACTTTTCCTCAGTCTCGTTCTTGCCTTCCAGGCCAAGGCCGATACCTTGGCTATTGCTGCCGATCCCTGGCCGCCTTTTATTGACGAAAACCACCCTGAAGGCGGTGTTTCAATCCAGATCATACGCGAGGCTCTGGGGCGACACGGCTTCGATGTCGAGCTCAACATCATGCCGTGGGCGCGGGCCATTGACGGGGTTCGTTCCGGCGATTTCGACATACTCCCTGGCACCTGGTATACCGAGTCACGCTCGGAGGATCTGATGTACAGCGAGCCTTATGTGGCCAACGAAATCAAGTTCATAAAGCGTGCCGGTGAAGCATTCGACTATTCCGGTCTGGACAGCCTGGATGGAGAGGTGGTCGCGATTATTCGGGATTACGGCTACGGCGATGCCTTCTATGAAGCAACCAATTTCGAGCGTGATCCCGCGCCGGAGCTGATGACCAATATCCGCAAGCTGGTCAATGAGCGGGTGGATCTGGCCATTGAGGACGAGTTTGTAGCCCGATTCATCATAAGCAACGAGGAACCTGAGTTGCTTGATCAGATCGAGTTTGTGGAACCGCCCTATTCCGCCGAGAGCCTTCATCTGACCTCGGGCTATGCCAATCCCCGGCACGAGGAAATTGTCGAAGCCTTTAATGCGGGCCTCGCGGAAATGCGTGAGGACGGCACCTTCGACAGGATCATGGAAGAGAACGATCTGCAGTAGAGCCGTTGTCCGGGGGCTGATTGGCGCCCCCGGACGTCCTGGACTAATCTTTTTCAGGAAATAGTTCGCATTCCAAAGCGATCTGCGAATGCCGGCCTAAAACAAGAACTTCGAGAAGACAGGGTTTCACGCATGGCTGTTCCGATGACCCGCTCAATCAACTTCCGCTACAACCTCATTACGGGGCTTATTCTATTCGTCCTGCTTGCAGGCTTTGGGTTCTACAATTACTCGCAGACCCAGAGTTCGCTGGAGGATCAGCTGGAACGGGAGGTTCGAGCGGCGGTTTCGCGTCTGTCGCTTAATGCCCCCAGTACCCTGTGGAATTATGAGTTTGAACAGCTTGAGCGCATCGTGGCCTCCGAAATGGAGGGGGTCAGCGTGGGTGGTGTCTATGTGTTCGATGACGGTGGTGACCTCATCGAGGGGCAGCGGGTGGAAGGTGAAGACGGCGCCGTGGTCAGCAGCGATGCGGTGCCTGACGATGCACTTCACGTCAGAGAGCAGTCGCTGGAGCATGACGGTAACCCAGTCGGTCGACTGGTCGTGCTGGCGGACCCCTCTACGGTTAATCAGATGCAGCGTGATTCCCTGTCACGGGCTGTCGTGCAGACGATTGTGCTGGTGGCCATCATTGTTCTGCTGGTTGGTGTTCTGACCCAGCGCCTGGTCACGCGGCCGATCCGGGACGTACAGGAAGCGTTGGCGGACATAGCTCAGGGAGACGGCGATCTGACACGGCGCCTGGATGTCCGGCGTGATGACGAGATTGGTGCCGTCGCAGGCACCTTCAATGATTTTGTCGGGAAAATCCATGAGCTCGTGCGTCAGGTTGTGGATTCAACCGAGCAGATCGGAACCTCCACCGAAGAAATGCAGCAGATGGCGGCACGGACCAGCTCGGGGGTCAACAACCAGCGGGCGGAAACCGATCAGGTTGCCGCGGCCATGAGCGAGATGGGCAGTACCGCTCATGATGTTTCTGAAAGCGCCAACAATGCTGCCCAGGCAGCCAATCAGGCCGACGAAGAAGGGGAGCGTGCCCGAAGCATTGTGAACTCAGCCACCGAGGCTATTCGCACTCTGGCCGAAGAAATAGAAAGTGGAGCTCAGGTAATCAATGAACTCGATGAGGCCGTTGGCGACATCACTTCCATGGTTGATGTGATCAGTGGCATTGCCGAACAAACCAACCTTCTGGCGCTCAATGCCGCTATTGAAGCAGCCAGGGCCGGTGAGCAGGGGCGCGGGTTCGCCGTTGTGGCGGATGAGGTTCGTTCGCTGGCCAGCCGCACCCAGAGCAGTACCGGCGAGATCAATGACAAGATCCAGAACCTGCAGCAAGGGGCTCAGCGCGCGGTCGACGTCATGCAGGAGAGTAAAGCTCGCGGCGAGTCCACGGTCGAAAAGGCGACCGAAGCAGAGGTGGCTCTGACCGCAGTTTCCCAGGCCGTTTCCACGATCAATGAAATGAACGTTCAGATTGCCAGCGCTTCGGAAGAACAGACGGCAGTTGTTGAAGACATCAACCGCAGTCTGACCCGAATCGTGGAAATCGCCGAGGATGCGGCCCGGGATACCCAGGCCACGGAAGCTGCCAGTGAAGAGCTGGCAGCGCTGGCAAACAACCTGCGTGGCCTGGTGGGCAACTTCAAGGTATAGACGTACTCAGGCCCGGCGAGGCTTGAATGCGTTCGCACCCATGGCCCGGAAGGTGCTGGCCACGGTCCGCCAGGGGCTCAGTCCGGGTTTCGCCTTTTTGCCGTCACCCAGGCGAGCCAGATGCGTTTCGTAGTAGGTGATGTCCAGCATCAGGCTTTTATCCAGTGAGCGGAACCCGGTGCTCGGGCGCTTGAGTTCCACACGGGCATTCGGATCGCGCATGAGTTCGCGGGGAAACTCGGGAGCAATGGCCGCGGGCCGGGCCATACCAATAAGATCCGTCGCCCCGGAATCAAGCGCTGCCTGCATGGCGGATGCCGAACGGAAACCTCCGGTGACCATCAACGGAACATCGGTGTGACGGCGCACTGCATCGGCATAATC
>SLIH01000140.1 GCA_007135745.1 Halomonas sp.
CAGAACCATACGAAGATAAAGAAGCCGATTGTCTGCCCGAACAACGTCAGATTAATGTTCACGGGTCTGTACCTCTTTCTGTTTCGGTGCCGGCGGAAGCGTATCGCGGGCGTTCATTTCAGCGAACGCCCGGGCGCATTCCGGTTTACGCAACCACGAAGATCAGGTACATCGCGATACCGACACTGATCATGGGTACGGCGTCCAGCAGACCGGCGAGAATGAAGGTTTTAGTCTGCAGCTGCGGAGCCAGTTCCGGCTGACGAGCAGTGGTTTCCAGCAGCTTGCCACCGAGCAGCGCAAAGCCGATACCGGTGGAAAGCGCACTGATAGCAAACATGATACCAGCGGTGAGATAGACAATTCCTGCGAGTTCCATAACGACTCCTAAGTTGACATCAAGTTGATTGGTAAAGTTGGACTAAGCCCGGTAACCGGATTTAATGCTCCTCATGAGCAGCACTCAGGTACACGATCGACAGCACCATGAAAATGAACGCCTGCAGGGTAACCACAAGAATGTGGAAAATCGCCCAGGGTACCTGAAGGGACCACTGGATCCAGAACGGCAGAAGCGCGATCAGGATGAAGATCACCTCGCCGGCGTACATGTTGCCGAACAGCCGCAGAGCCAGCGAAAACGGCTTTGTCAGCAGTCCGACCACTTCCAGAAGGAAGTTGAAGGGCGCCATGGACCAGTGCGGAAAAGGTGCACTGGCCAGCTCTTTAAGGAAACCGCCCGTGCCCTTGACCTTGCAGCTGTAGAAAAGGACCAGGAGGAAGACACCCAGTGCGGCACCGAGGGTACCGTTCGGGTCCGTCGTTGGCACGATATTGGTGTATTCCAGACCCATCAGGCTGGTCAGGAAGGGAATGTAATCCACGGGAATCAGCTTAAGGCTGTTCATGAGGAAGATCCACATGAAGATCGTCAGCGCAATGGGAGCAATGAGGGGATTTTTGCCATGGAACGTGGTCTTGACGATTTCCTGGACAAATTCGATGACCATTTCCACAACATTCTGCAGCCCACCGGGCTGATCAGAACTGGCGCGCACCGCAGCGACCCGGAACAGAATCAGAAAAATGGCACCACAGACCACTGAAAAGAACAGGGTATCCAGGTGGAACGCCATAAAACCCATTTCGGCTGCTTCAGTACTGGTTTGGGCAACCGACCAGGTAGTCTGCTCGACGACAGTACCATCAGGGCGTACATGTCCTTCCGGAAGACGGCCAAATGTCAGATTACTGAGGTGGTGCTGAATAAATTCTGCTGCCGAGGATTCACCTGCCATACTCGTTTCACTCTCAATTCTGACCGCAGTCTGGTCAGCGCAGCAGTAGCGGCGCGAGCCAGTTGCTCAGGACCATGACTGCGAAGGTTAACAACAAAGCGGTTGCATTCAGCGGTTCGAGTGTCACGAAAACGGCGGCAAAAAGAGCGCCGGTCAACACCAGCTTGTTCACTTCGGCCATCCACATGACCTGAAGCACTCTTTCGCTGTTGCCGCCATCACGCTCGCGAAAAAACTTGAGCGTGAAATAACCGTGCGGCACATAGAAGATAAGTCCGCCAACAAATGCCGAATACGCACTGACCCATGAGTCGATAAAAAAACCGCCACTTATCAGTACAAGCAGAATGAACTGAAGTCCCAGTAAACGTGCCGGTGTGGGACGCCCTTCATTCATTGCCGTGGCAGTTTGTGCGACACAGGGCCAACGCTGGGCGTGTTCTATAACCCGCCCGAACCACATGACCGGAATTTCCTGATTCTATAATGAGAATAAGTCCGGTTTGTGACCGCTGTTGATATCCATTTTCACGGTTCGTTTATGTGAACCGCACCCAAAAAACCGGGCAGATTATATGTGTTAAGGCCAACCGGATCAACAAAGGAAAGGCAAAAACTGCTTGTTTTCTAAGCAGCCCCGGTTATTTGATGTGTTCCAGGATCCCATCGAGCTCATCCAGGCTGCTGTATTCAATAACCAGCTTGCCCTTGCCACGCGTGCCGTGATTGATTGCCACCCGGGCACCCAGGCGTTCGGCAAGATTCGTCTGCAATCGGCGAATGTCCGGATCCTGCACTTCCTTACGTTTGCCACCGCCTGTATCACCACCCTCGAGTGCCTTGCGCACCAACGCTTCTGTCTGGCGTACCGAGAGTGCACGACTGACCACCTGGCGCGCCAGCTGAACCTGCTGCTGGGGCTGCAGGCTGAGCAGGGCGCGACCATGGCCCATTTCCAGATCGCCATGCTCGAGCATTACCCGAACTTCCTGGCTCAGGCCCATCAGGCGCAGCAGGTTGGTGATGGTGGTGCGGGATTTCCCCACGGCATCGGCCACCTGCTGCTGGGTCAACCCGAACTCTTCCTGCAATCGGTGCAGCGCCGCCGCCTCTTCAATGGGGTTGAGATTCTCACGCTGGATGTTTTCGATCAGGCCCAGCGCCATGGCGGCATCATCGGGCACTTCGCGGATCAGCGCGGGTATACGCTCCAACCCGGCAAGCTGGGCAGCCCGCCAGCGCCGTTCGCCGGCGATGAGCTCGTATTCCCCTTCCGGGAGGGGCCGCACCACCACTGGCTGCATAACGCCGTGGCTGGCGATAGAGTCGGCCAGTTCCTGGAGGGCCTCTTCATCCATGTCCCGGCGCGGCTGGAAGCGGCCCTTGCGGATCAGATCCAGTGGCAGCTCGCGCAATGGCGCATCAATCTCCGGCGCCTCGGCGTCGGATTCATTCAGATTGGTTTTCGCCCCTTCAAGCAGGGCACTCAGGCCGCGCTGGCCCAATCCTCTTTTTCTGGCTGCCATGATTCTCAGTCACCATCCATCAATAAAAAAGGTTCAATCAGACCGCCATTGCCCCGGTTTTCCGGCCACTTCCGGTGCGCCGCACGATCTCCCCCGCCAGTGCCAGATAGGACACCGCACCCTTGGAACTGCGGTCATACTTGAGAGCAGGCATTCCATAACTCGGTGCCTCCGCCAGACGGACATTGCGTGGAATCACGGCGGAGTAGACCTTGTCACCAAAATAGTCGCTGAGCTGACGGGAGACATCCAGCGTCAGACTGTTGCGGGGGTCGTACATGGTACGCAGTATCCCCTCGATTTGCAGCTCGGGATTGACCGTTTCCTTGATCTGCTCGATGGTGTTCATCAGCGCCGCCAGGCCTTCCAGGGCATAGTATTCGCATTGCATGGGGATCAGAACACTGTCGGCGGCGGCCAGGGCATTGACGGTCAGCAGGTTCAGCGCGGGC
>SLIH01000233.1 GCA_007135745.1 Halomonas sp.
GGATGCCACGGCAAGGCTTAACAATGTTTTTTTGTACATAGGTAGGACCTTCCTTCCTTTTTCTTATCGTATCGGCTCTGGAGCCCGTTTAAACCTGGAACACGAAATCACCGGCAGGGGCCGATGGGTTTTACGGTGCTTTGCATAAAGGTAGTCCGCCCGTGCGGTGTTGTCGAGCAACCTTGTGAGTTTTTTGGTGGTCTTCGAGAGCGTTTGAGAAGTGATTCCGGGAGGCAACATAGCGCCGTCTGGGGTAGAATGCCCGCCGTTGAATGAAACTTCCACGGGAGAGGTGCGGATGACGACTGTAATTCGCCAGAATGACCTGATCGAGAGCGTGGCGGACGCGCTCCAGTTTATTTCCTATTACCACCCCAGGGACTTCATCCAGGCGGTTCATGAAGCCTATGAAAAGGAAGAGTCCCAGGCGGCCAAGGATGCCATGGCCCAGATCCTGATTAACTCGCGTATGTGCGCCCAGGGGCACCGGCCCATCTGCCAGGACACAGGCATCGTCACCGTCTTTGTGGAAGTGGGCATGGACGTGCAGTGGGAGGCCGAGGACAGCCTCGATGACATGATCAACGAAGGCGTGCGCCGCGCCTACAAGCACCCGGACAACGTCCTGCGTGCCTCGGTGCTGGCGGACCCGGACGGTAAGCGGGCCAATACCAAAGACAATACACCGGCGGTGATTCACCACAAGCTGGTGCCGGGTAACAAGGTGAAGGTCCATGTGGCGGCCAAGGGCGGGGGCTCCGAGGCCAAATCCAAGTTCGCCATGCTCAACCCATCGGATTCGGTAGTGGACTGGGTTCTGGAGCAGGTGCCCAAGATGGGCGCGGGCTGGTGTCCGCCGGGCATGCTGGGTATCGGCATTGGCGGAACGGCGGAAAAGGCCATGGAAATCGCCAAGGAAGCCTTGCTGGAACCCATTGATATTCATGAGCTGCGCGAGCGCGGACCCTCCAACCGTTCCGAGGAGCTGCGCCTGGAGCTGTTCGACAAGGTTAATGATCTGGGGATTGGTGCCCAGGGCCTGGGTGGCCTGACCACGGTGCTGGATGTAAAGGTGGCGGATTATCCCACCCATGCGGCCAACAAGCCCGTCGCCATCATTCCCAACTGCGCCGCGACCCGCCACGCCGAGTTCGAGCTGGACGGTTCCGGTCCGGCCCTGCAGGACGCGCCGAGCCTGGACGAGTGGCCGGACATCAGCTGGGAAGTGGGCGACAGCGTGCGTCGGGTGAATCTGGATACCGTCACCCGCGAGGAAATGCAGCAGTGGCAGCACGGCGAGACGCTGTTGCTGTCCGGAAAGATGCTCACCGGCCGCGATGCGGCCCACAAGAAAATGGTCGATATGATCAGCCGTGGTGAGCCGCTGCCGGTGGACCTGAAAGACCGCTTCATCTATTACGTGGGTCCGGTGGATCCGGTGCGGGACGAGGTGATGGGGCCGGCGGGGCCAACCACGGCCACCCGGATGGACAAGTTCACCCGCACCATGCTCGAGAAAACCGGCCTTATGGGCATGATCGGCAAGGCCGAGCGCGGCCCGGAGGCCATCGACGCCATTCGCGACCACAAAGCGGTTTACCTGATGGCGGTGGGTGGTGCAGCCTATCTGGTATCAAAGGCCATTAAATCCGCGGAAGTGGTGGCCTTTGAGGAGTTGGGTATGGAAGCCATCTACGAGTTCGAGGTGGAGGACATGCCGGTGACCGTGGCTGTGGATTCCCAGGGGGTGTCGGTGCACACCACCGGCCCTCAGGTCTGGCAGCAGCGGATCATCGAGGCGAAGGAGGCCTGACCCTCGAATTGGCCTCTGTCGCCCTGGAGGGAGCGCAGGGCATCCAGTGCCCGCCTCCCTCGCGTACACTTAAGTGTGAGGGCGGTGTTGAATGCGCCCTTGCACCTTTTCGGGCCTGTATAAAAGGAGGCTGTGATGACGGATCTCACTCAGGAACGCTGTGAAGCCTGTGACAAAGGCGCACCCACCGTGACCGAGGAAGAAAAGAGGATGCTTGGCCAATCGGTGCCGCAGTGGCAGTTGGTCACGAAGAACGGCGAAGAGCAGCTGGAGAGGGTTTTCAAGCTGAAGAATTTCGCTCAGGCCCTTGAGTTCACCAACAAGGTGGGCGAGCTGGCCGAAGAGGCGGACCACCACCCGGCCATTCTGACCGAGTACGGCAAGGTTACGGTAAACTGGTGGACCCACAAGATCGGCGGCCTGCACCGTAATGACTTTATTATGGCTGCGAAGACGGACCTGGCGTTCAATGATCTTTAGGTTTTGATATGTGATGCCAGGCTGCTGCAGATCGCATCATTGGTTTAGCTGTGTCTGAAAGGTGCGGTTCGCTGCGCTCACCGGCACCCTACGCTCTGAGGTGCTGACCTCGTACGGGAGCCTGGTTGCAGGCGATTGAAAGGGGTTACAGGTCGCAAGTTTCAAGTCCCAGGTAAGCACCACTTGCAACCTGAGACCTGTGACTTGCGACTCGAGAAATCGCCCGCGAGACGGGCTCCTACAGGCGCATGAGTCAGGCTTTTCCTTGCTACTTGCTACTTGCTACTTGCAACTCTTCTCTCAAGTAAACACCACCGTCTTCTTCCCATGAACAATCACCCGATCCTCCAGGTGCGCCCTTAATCCGCGCGCCAGGGCCGCTTTTTCCACGTCCCGGCCCAGGCGGATCATGTCGGTGAGGGTGTCGCTGTGGCTGATGCGGATGACGTCCTGTTCGATGATGGGGCCTTCATCCAGATCTTCGGTGACGTAGTGGCAGGTGGCGCCGATGAGTTTGACGCCCCGGTCGTAGGCTTTCTGGTAGGGCTGGGCGCCGGCGAAGGAAGGCAGGAAGCTGTGGTGGATGTTGATGATCTGCCCTGGCCAGGCGTGGCATAGCCAGGGCGGCAGAATCTGCATGTAACGCGCCAGTACAATGACGTCCGCCTGGTAGTGGTTGAACAGGCATTCCATTTCCCGGAAGGCGCTTTCACGGTCGTTGGCGGGCACCGGAACCCGGTGATAGGGGATGTCGTGCCATTCCACCATGCGCCGCAGATCGTCGTGGTTGGAAATGGCGGCCACGATGTTGGCTTTCAGCTCACCGCTTTCCCACCGGTGGAGCAGGTCCGCCATGCAGTGGGACTCGCGGCTGCCCATGAGGATGACGCGCTGCGGCTCACGGGAGTCGGTGATGCGCCATTCCATGGCGTAACCGGCGGCAATGGGGGCGAACTCGCCGCGGAACTGCTCCA
>SLIH01000241.1 GCA_007135745.1 Halomonas sp.
AAAACAATCGAACCGCCCCCGTTCGAGCATACCGAAAAGGTTTTCAAAGCGGGGTGAGGTGATTACGTTGAATCCGCTCGCGCGAAGTATGGCTGTATCGGGCCAATGGGCTCCCTGGCCGATGCTGAGGCCCTTCTCCTGCCACTGGGCAGAGGTCAGGATGTTGTCGAAGCGCTGCTGTTCGCCTTTGCGGATCAGGCAGACACGAAATCCCAGCAGGCCGCGGTCCACGGGAATGGCGATGGGTTGCAGCTTTTCCTCCCGTGCCGGTGATGTGGCGACGTTGGCGACACGGATCTGGCTACGGTTGCCCTGCTCAAGATGAACCAGGGCCCGCGCTTGTGACATGGGAAGGCTGGGTTCGATTACCGCCGGCCCGAATTCCGGCGTTTTTTCCAGTGCCAGCTCTACCAGTCGGTAAATGGGTGGGCTGGTGTAGTTGCGCTGCCACAGGGTAATGGTTTCCGGGCTGTCCTCGGCCCATGTCGGGAGTGGGATCAAGCCCCAGGCCAGGGTGACAGCGATCAAGAGCCCAGAACAGCGCACGGCACCCTCTCTATCTCTAAGAATGCATCCGATGTTTCCCGGGCCCAAGAAAGAACACCGATACCGCCGCCATCAGGAAGAATGCCTGTCGCTCCAATGCCCAGCCGCCGCCCGGATCCAGTTTCAGTATGGCATGACTGTGGACCAGCACAATAGCGACCAGCATGTGGACAATGACCAGGAGGGCCGCCACTCGGGTCTGATAGCCCAGTATCAGCATCAGCGGGGCAACAAGTTCCCCGATCAGTACCGCCCAGGCCATGAAGGCGGGGAGGTCATGGGTTGCAAACTGCTGTTCCACGGGCCCAACACCATGAATCAGGCGCGAGAGGCCGTGGAACAGAAGTAGAAAGCCCAGTGTCAGTCGCAACAGCAGTTTTCCGAGATCCGGCTGATTCAAGATGACGTCTCCAGGCTGGGTTCAGAGCATTGAACGGTAGGAAAAACGGAAGTTTATCTGGTTTCTGTTCAGAAGATTGAGCCAGTATTCGCGCATCCAGCTCCAGGCGTCGCGGCTGGCCTGTTCCACGAAAGGCGCGAGGTTCAGATCGTAGTAATCCGGTGAGCCCGCGATCTGGCGCACGGTGATAAGAATGGACTGGTCAAGCTCGTTGGCAAAGGGTTCGCCAATAAGGTGATGAACGAGAAGATTGGCCTGTGTCGCCTCCACATCCACAAGCTGGCTGTTGCGAAACGACCGGTTGTTTTCATACATCTCTTCCATGAGCCGGTGAGATTGATAGGCTTTGATCAGCAGGCCTTCGAGTCCTTCATAGGAAGCCAGCAGCACGGAAGGGCTGGTGAAATAGGCGATGGCCGTGGTGACAAAGGGTTGGAACAGCTCGCTGACTTCGGCCTCTTGCGCACAGGTATCCACACACTCGATGAGCCGCGGGGCCATGTCTACATACTCAACTGCAAAGTTGACCAGGCTACCCGCCGGGTCATTGCTTTCCAGCCCGATGATCCCATGCAGTTCAGGCAGGCGCGTCTCAATCACCCGGCGGAACTGTCCGGTGGCAGCTTCCTGATGGCGGGCCTGTTGGATAATCCCGCTTATGGCTTCGGGCGTCATGGATGGTACTGCGTTCAAGGTGGTTTCCATACATCGTCTTTGCGGTTTCCCACAAGTGTAGTTGAGATTCCGATGGCTGCCCCTCCCGGGATCATTAACCTGAAAATCCGCTGCAAGCGAGACCATGGGGCTATCGGGTGTAATTTTTGTATGTGGGCCTTCACTCACCCGAGCTAGCCTTCCGTTAAGCCATTCTTTGAAGTGATTAAGGCTCCCTTGGCATTGATCAGATCAATTTTTTGGCCGTTGACGGTTGTCAATCGGAAAAAAACCGATAAACTTCGCCTGTCTTTTGCGTAACGTACATAGCATTCCGCCCTGCACTCTGTTTCCACGGCGTGGTTCAACGCTAACCGTTAACGTGCAGGCGCTGGGTAAGCTTGAAGTACTTCTCCAGGGCAGTGATTTCCCTTTTGTGTGGTCATCCTCCGTATTCCGGTGGCCAGGCCCACCGGGTGACAGGGAGCGTCCTGGAATAGATTGAAACGAACACATACATTCCTGGAGACGAAGTATGAGCGTGCAGGCCCTGCGTGCCGGTGCCCTGGCGGCTATTGGTCTCTCCCCCGCGACGGCGATGGCCGAATGGGGGGTGAACATGCCCCGAGGCGTGACGGAAGTCAGTAATGCTGTATACGACATCCATATGGTGGTGTTCTGGATCTGCGTTGTGATCGGTGTGGGCGTATTTCTGGCCATCTTCTGGTCGGTGCTCGCCTATCGCAAATCCAAGGGCGCCCAGCCGGCCCATTTCCATGAGAACACCACGGTTGAGATTATATGGACCGTCATCCCCTTCCTGATTCTCGTGGGTATGGCCGTTCCGGCCACCAGTACATTGATCAAAATGTACGACACATCGGATGCCGACATTGACATCAAGGTCACCGGTTATCAGTGGCGCTGGCAGTACGAATACCTCGAGGAAGACATCAGCTTCTTCAGTTCGCCTACCACGCCGCGCAACCAGCGTATGAATCTCAGTCCGAAGAGCGAGAACTATCTGCTGGAAGTTGATAATCCTCTGGTGTTGCCGGTTGGCAAAAAGGTCCGCTTCCTGATTACCGCGAACGATGTGATTCACAGCTGGTGGGTTCCCGAGTTTGGCTGGAAACAGGATGCGATTCCCGGCTTCATCAATGAAAACTGGACTCGTATTGATGAGCCAGGCACCTATCGCGGTCTCTGTGCTGAGCTCTGTGGCGAGGGCCATGCCTTTATGCCCATCGTCGTGAAAGCGTTGCCCCAGGATGAATACGAGGAATGGCTTGCCGAACAACAGGGGGCAGCCGAGGCGGCAGCAGCTGACGAGGATCGTGAGTGGGATAAGGACGAGCTTATGGCGCGGGGTGAAGATGTTCATGCCACCGCCTGTGCGGCCTGTCATCAGGAGGACGGCTCCGGAGCGGGTGCTTTCCCTCACCTTCATGAAGGCTCAGTTGCCACGGGCGATCTGGACAGTCATCTGGATATCGTCGTCAACGGGGTATCCGGTACGGCCATGCAGGCCTTTGGCCAGCAGTTGAGCAATACAGAACTGGCGGCCGTGATGACGTTCCAGCGTAACGCCTGGGGCAATGACACCGGCGATGTGGTTACACCCCAGGATGTTGCCGCCTTCAAAGACGGCCAGTGAGCAC
>SLIH01000202.1 GCA_007135745.1 Halomonas sp.
CGCTCGTGAATGGCATGGTTTGTGAATGTTGACCTCGAAAGAGGTGAAAGCGTCATGTCCTTGCCGGCCTGAACGGCTTGAGTCTGACGCTTCGCACCCTCATTGTATTTCTTAAGGCATGCGTAAACCGGCAGGGGACAGTAGACAGTGCGGATCTGGGCGGTGGCGAACCAGAAAGGTGGGGTTGGAAAAACCACAACAGTGGTGGCGTTGGGAGGGCTTCTGGCGGAGCAGGGTGAGCGTGTTCTGCTTGTGGACCTGGATCCCCATGGATCGCTCACAACCTATTTTGGCCAGGATCCTGACGGCCTGAGCCATTCCGTGTTCGACCTCTTTCAGAACAAGGGGCGCATTCCCCGCGATCTTCCCGCGCAACTGGCCCTGGAAACACCCCACAGGAACCTGCATCTGTTGCCCGCGTCCAGCGCCATGGCGACTCTGGAACGCCGCATGGTGGGTGTAGAAGGGATGGGACTGATTATTTCCCGTGCTCTGGCGACACTGTGGGATGATTACGATTATGTCCTGATCGATAATTCACCATCGCTGGGGGTGCTGATGATCAACGCAATCGCCGCTGCGCAGCATCTGCTGATTCCGGTTCAGACGGAGTTTCTGGCACTCAAGGGCCTTGAGAGGATGCTACACACGTTGCAGATGGTTATGAAATCCCAGAACACGGGGCTTCGCTACACCATCGTCCCAACCATGTACGACCGGCGTACCCAGGCATCCGTTCAGAGTCTGAACCGACTGCGCCAGGATTATGGCCAGGATGTTTTGTGGCGCTTTGCCGTGCCCGTGGATACCCGGTTTCGGGATGCAAGCCAGCGAGGGATGGTGCCTACGGCCCTGGACAATGAATCCCAGGGTGTCCGCGCCTATCGACGTCTGTTGTCCGATCTTCTCAGGGAGCTCGCTCCGGAGAAATCGGGCCGCAAGAGAGCCTGAAATGAGTTCGGTAAGTCTTTGTACGCTGCCAGTACATTGGAGCAAGCATCGTGAGTGGTAAAGGGCGGGAAAAACAAAGTCAGGCGGATGAGGCCATTGCCAGTTATCTGGATGACCTGTTGTCGGTCCCGGCTGACGAACCGGTCTATCTCGATGATGATCCAACAGCACATGATGCCGAGCCCGAACCTCCTCGCTCCGGCCAGGACAGGGAAGCACCGCGTGCCCGCACTGACATCGACCCTCCAGTCGTCTCGGATCGACGCCCCAAAGCGCGTCGCCCGCAGGAAGCCCCGGTTGCAACAAAGGTGCGGGAAGCGCCGAACCTGCAGTCTTCGCTTGTCAGCCAGGCAATAAGGGAGATTCCTGAACCGGCGCCTCTGACCGAAACACCGGAGCAACCCCGGGAGGCGATCAGGGTAAAAGTGGAGCCGAGCGCGCCGGCACCTGAAGCCAAACAGGCGCCGGTTTCGCCAGCGCAGGAACCACAGCCGAAGGTCAATCAGGCCGATCACAGTGAAACACAGGCGCGGGCTCCAGAGCCCGATCCCTGGGTGGAAGGCCGTCCGGCCTGGGCCGGGGAAGGCTTTGAGTGCCTTATATTTCGTGTCGCAGGGTTGCAGCTGGCCGTGCCATTGATCCTGCTGGGTCAGGTCCATCGTCTGGATCGCGAGCTGACCCCCCTTGTTGGGCGCCCCGACTGGTTCCTGGGACTGCTCACCGTCGGGCAGAAAAATATCCGGGTGGTGGATACGGCGCGCTGGGTGATGCCCGAGCGTTACCGGGAGGATGTTCGGGACAACTACCAGTTTGTTATCCAGCTCGGTGACAGCAGTTGGGGGCTGGCCTGCGATGAGGTGGCTCAGTCCTTCCGCGTCACGCCGGACGAGGTGAAGTGGCGCAGCGAACACAGTCGCCGGCAATGGCTTGCCGGTACCATCAAGAAACAGATGTGTGCACTGCTGGATGTTTCCCGTCTCGCGGGGATGCTTGCGGAGGCTGAAAAAGGGCGTACTCCCGACCTCTCGGGATAATCCTGGCTGACTGGCACAGTTTGTGCGGTGTTCTATAGTACAGGGCACTGACGATGAAAAATTGACATCCGGGGCCGGCACAGTGTCCTGGTCCGGAAAGGGGAGAAAAGAAGTTATGGCCGCCCAGAACGCACAGCACGGTGCTCAGCAAAGCGGGGATGATCCCGTTCTGCAGTATGTAACCTTTCGCCTGGCAGAGGAGACCTACGGTCTCAATGTCATGCAGATCCAGGAAGTACTGCGGTATACGGAAATCGCCCCGGTGCCGGGCGCGCCGGATTACGTGCTGGGAATCATCAACCTGCGCGGCAATGTGGTTACGGTGATTGACACACGCCGTCGCTTTGGCCTGCCCGATGCCGAAGTGACGGACGCCACGCGCATTGTGGTTCTTGAGGCGGAACAGCAGGTTGTAGGCATCCTGGTCGACTCGGTGGCGGAGGTCATCTATATCCGACAGAGTGAGATTGAGACCGCGCCCAATGTCGGCAACGAAGAGAGCGCACGCTTTATTCAGGGCGTGTGTAACAGAAACGGGGAGCTCGTGATCCTCGTGGAATTCGAGAAAATGCTCACCGAACAGGAATGGGCAGAAATCGAAGCGCTTTGATGCGTGTTCCGCGGGTGATGACGTGCGACGTAATATTGACGGGGGAGTGACGATGGAATGGTTTGAAACCTTGGCACCCTGGATGTTGACCGCACTGGCCATCACCCTGCTGGTGTTTCAGAGTGCTCGACAGCGAACACAGCTTCGGGAATTGGAGGCCATGGTCAAGCGTCGGTGCGATGACATGGGCCGGGAACTTCATGCCGTCAGCAGTGGCAGCATGGGGGTTGGCAAACGTCTGGTCGCCTGTGAGCGATCGCTGCACAACCTGAATGGCGTGCTCGACGAAATGCGCATGAACGATCCGTTGCGCGTCCCCTATGATGAAGCATCCAAGCTGGTCGAATTGGGCGCGGAAACCGAAGACCTGATGAATTCCTGTGGCATTTCCCGCCCGGAAGCGGAGCTGGTTACCGCCCTGCGGCGTGGTGCAAAGGTCGATTCCGTAGCCTGACTTTATCGCCTGCACACAAGGCTCCTGCACCCCACCGCACAGTCGCTCGGGTGTAGGGGCAGCTATAGCTGCGATGGTTCATGGGTCGGCAAAATCCTCCGGCGTCTTCCCTTGCAGATAAAAGGCGTACGCCAATATTTCGGCAATCACCCGATACAGCGTTTCCGGTATTTCCTCGCCAAGATCCAACCGACTGAGAAGGGCAGCCAGGTCCGGATCTTCGTAAAGTGGCACACCGTGTTCCTCGGCAATCTCCATGATCTGCCGGGCAATATCGTTCTGCCCCGTTGCCGTCACGGCGGGTGCGTTCTGCCCATCGTATTTAAGCGCGATGGCCGCCTGCCCCTGGTCTGTTTGTCCGGATTTGTCCGTATCACGCATGTTCATCCACCAGATACTGGCTGAGTCGGGTTTTCAGGGCCACCGGCTGGCCCTGATGGCATTCAATGGGGGCAACATCCAGATTGAGTTTGCTCAGTGCGCTGTGCAGCTGGTCATTGGTCTGCTCTACCAGAGCCAGCGTCGCAGGCTTCTCTGCCCAGATTCGTGCCTTGAGCGCCCGTTTTTTCAGGCTGAGATCAAAATAGAGTGGCCCTGTGTGATCCAGGTCGATGGCGAGCGTCAGACGCCACTCCCTTTGATTGCTGGCCTCCCCGTCCTCATCCGAATCCTCTGAGGCTTCATCTCTCTGTTCAATTCGGGCCTGGGCGAGCCGCGCCTCACCGGATGCTGTAAGCCAGGGCAATTCCAGTATCCAGGTCTGACTGGCGGGTGCTTCGGCGGTGGCTGGATTGGTCAGCGCCTGACTGTGGAGCTGATTGACCGTAATTCGATTGATCATGCCGGCCAGCAGCCTCAGGATTTCCCCGGCGCCCATGGGCTCGCGACCCGCACCCGCCTGACTGCCCGTTTGAGCGGGTGTTTGGGAAAGGCTCTGCATGAGAGCCTCGGGCGCGGGGAACTGCAGGTGAGTGGCATTGACCAGCTGCGGACTGATGCTGGGTTGTACGCTCGCCAGTTGGCGTTCCACCTGGTTCCGGGGCGCCTGATCGCCGGCCTGGTGGCGGGCTGCAGTCACCGCCAGTTGAATGAGGCGTTGCTTCAGATCCCGGGATAGGGGCGTGCTCTCGATCCCAGCCGAAGGCTGTGGTTGGGCGGTTACCAGGCGTGCTTCGCGAAAAATCCCGTTCTCCGAAAACCATTGCCGGACGCGCTCCGGCGTTATGGCTTCACCCTGAAGCGGGTTCTGGCTGGGTGCCGGTGCGTTGGCGATGGCCGCCGAGGAGGTTGCCTGCGGGGGTGTCGTGCTGCGGGGCTGAAAAATCAATTGGGTCAGCTGCTGCAGTGCTTCCCGCACCGGTTGTGGCGTATTGTTGGAGCGCGCACTGTTCAGGAGCTGGTTCAGGCCTTCCCCCAGGTTATGCTGGAAGGGCATTTTCCGGGCCAGCGCCTGAGAAAGGACGCTGCGCTGGGGGCTTTCGGGCAATTCCATAAGGCGCAGTTCGTTGGCTGCGCGCATTATGCGTATCAGGGTGCCGGGCTGTAGCGACTGCTCGCTTCGCACAGGCAGTTGTTTTCCATTTACTTCCAGCAGCAAGCGCGCACCTTTGCCGCCACTGGCGTCGTCCAGGGCGGCCATAACCCGGGCGAGCCGGGTCTCTCCGCTTTCAATCCCAAGCCGATTGAGCAGGCGCAGCGCGGAATCCTGGCCCTGTTGCCGGGAGCTTTCAGGGTTCTTGCCGGATGGTGACGGTATGTTAATGTCCACTGCGTTCCTCGAAAGTTCGGGAATAAAGGGACTCGCAGCTGATATACATCAAGAGTAAACTACTCATCCTCTCCTTATAATAGGCTCGCGTACAGCAGGGTAACAAATCATCGTCAAAGTCGTCGGGGTGTAAATGTCCGAGGTGCTTCTGGAAGCATCCAGTCTATATTGTGAGCGGGATGACAGAGTTCTTTTCAGTCAATTGAATCTGCAGATCCGACCCGGGACGCTGATCCGTGTGGCCGGTCCCAATGGAACCGGAAAAACCACCCTGCTGAGAATCCTTGCCGGATTGAGCAGTTTTTACGAAGGCCGGCTTTTGTGGCAAGGCCGCCCGCTGTGGCAGGTGCGGGAGTCGTACCTGGCCAATCTCCTGTTTCTTGGTCATCGCCCCGCCATCACGCCGTCGCTGACGCCGCTTGAGAATCTGGCGGCCTTCACGGGCGTGCGGCGCAGGAATACCCGGGCCGAGCTGCTGGATGCCCTGGCTGCGGCGGGACTTGAGCATTTTGAGGATATCCCGGCTCACCACCTTTCCGCCGGTCAGCAGCGCCGGATTGCGCTGGCGCGCCTGTATCTTTCCACTGCTCCCCTGTGGATTCTGGATGAGGCCTTTACCGCCATCGACCGGGACGGTGTCCGGGCGCTGGAGGCGCTTTTGCGGGCACGGGTAGATGCCGGGGGTGCCGTGATACTGACAACCCATCATGAGCTCTCTCTGCCCGGTTGTGAAATCATTACGCTGGGGGAGGACGGCCTATGAGGGCTGATAATCTGGCGCCGGTAGAGTACCGGGAAGAAGCTGGTGCGGGCATGTTGCGGGCTTGTGCCGTGGCGTGCCGCCGCGACCTGCTTGTTGCATTCCGGCATCGCCAGGATATCGTCAATCCGCTGGTGTTTTTCGTCATCGTGGTGTCGCTGTTCCCCCTCGGTGTCAGCCCGGACCTGGACTTCCTTAGAGAAGCCGGTGCGGGTATCATTTGGGTGGCTGCACTACTGGCCATTCTTTTGTCCCTGGGCAATCTGTTTCGCAATGATTATGAGGACGGAACGCTGGAGCAATGGGTGTTGTCGCCGCAGCCGCTGTTCGTGCTCGTACTGGTTCGTGTGCTTACTAACTGGATGGTGGCCATTGTGCCGCTGCTCCTTTTGGTTCCAGTGCTCGGACTCATGGTTCATCTGCCCGCGGATCTTATCGGAGTGCTTACCCTCACGCTGGTGCTTGGTACGCCGGTACTCATTCTGGTGGGTGCAATTGGGGCGGCCCTGACGGTGAGCGTTCGCAGTAGTGGGGTCCTGCTGGCGCTCATCATTCTGCCTCTGTATGTGCCGGTGCTGATATTCGGCACAGGTGCAGTAGCCGCGGCGGCTGACAACGTGCCCATCGTCGGGCACCTGGCCATACTTGGGGCCATGCTTGCGCTGGCAATAACGCTGGCGCCCCTGGCAATTGCGGCGGCGCTGCGCATGAGCGTGGCAAGTGGCTGAAGATGGAGATAGGTTTTAATGTGGCAATGGTTCCATAAACTGGGCTCGCCCAAGTGGTTTTTCGGCTTCGCCGGAACGCTCATACCCTGGCTTGCTGTGGGGGCTTTGATCCTCCTGGCGATTGGCCTTGTCTGGGGGTTGTTATTTGCTCCCCCGGACTATCAGCAGGGTGACAGCTACCGGATTATCTTCATCCATGTGCCGTCCGCCTATCTGGCCCAGTCGCTCTATATCGCCATGGCCGTTGCCGGGGCCGTCGGAATCATCTGGCGCATGAAAATGGCGGATACTTTCATTGCGGCGGCTGCCCCTATTGGCGCGGCATTGACCTTCCTGGCGCTCTTTACCGGCGCCGTTTGGGGCAAGCCGACCTGGGGCACCTGGTGGGTCTGGGATGCCCGGTTGACCTCCATGCTGCTGTTGTTCTTCCTGTACCTCGGCATTATTGCCCTGCGTGGTGCAATGGATGACCGTGACAGTGCCGCCCGTGCCTGCGCCATCCTGGCACTGGTGGGCGCCGTTAACATCCCGATCATTAAATATTCCGTGGATTGGTGGAACACATTGCACCAGCCAGCGTCCATTAAGTTGACGGAACCCCCCGCCATGCCGGCTGAGATGTGGATGCCCCTGCTGGTTATGGGGATTGCCTTTCACCTGCTTGTGGGGTGGCTGGTGCTGGCGAGAATGCGTAATGAAATCATAGAACGTGAACGACGGACTCGATGGCTCAGGGATTGGCTGGGATCCCGTTGAATACGGGCGTCGAATGGTTTGGTTTAAACGGGGTTGAGCATGCAGTTTGATTCATTCATGGATTTTCTGGTCATGGGCGGTCATGGCCCCTATGTCTGGACCGCCTATCTGGCATTCTTTCTGGTCGTCATTGGAAGCATTCTGTCTGCCCGCTGGCAGTATCGGAGCATCGTCGCCCAGCAGCGGCGTCTTGTACGGCTGGAAGAGGCAAGAAAACAGCGTGGCAGCGAGCAGAGAGGTGACGAGGGATGAATCCGGTACGCAAAAAACGTCTGACACTGGTTGTGGTGCTGCTGGCCGGCTTCTCGGTTGCCGTGACGCTGGCATTGATCGCGTTGCAGGAAAACATCAACCTCTTCTACAGCCCCACGGAGATAGAAGCGGGTGAGGCCCCTGAGGATCGCCGCATCCGGGCCGGTGGGCTGGTTGAGTATGAGAGTGTCAACCGGGACCCCGATTCGTTGCTGGTGCGTTTCCGTATCACGGACCACATTGGTAGCGTCCCGGTGGAGTACGTTGGAATTCTTCCGGATTTGTTCCGCGAAGGGCAGGGCGTCGTGGCGCTGGGTACTGTTGGCTCCAATGGCGTGTTCACCGCCGATCAGGTGCTTGCCAAGCACGATGAAGAGTACATGCCTCCGGAAGTCGCGGAAGCCCTTGAGCGTGCGGCGCACTTCAAGGGCAAGGACAAGGAGGAAACCGAAAAGCTGCTGCGTGAAGCGGCGGATGCCTATGGAGAGGGCAAGAACAACGGTGCCAGCAAGAACACAGAGGACGATAACGGGAACCAGAGCAGTGGGTACTGACCTGATGGCGTCTTCCGTCTCGTTCTCGGCCAATATAGCAACAATGGGAGCCTGCAATGATCCCCGAGCTCGGTAATTTTGCCCTGATTCTGGCACTGGTGATCGCCATGGTGCTGACTGTGGTACCCATGGTGGGTGCCCAGATACGCCATGATGGCCTTATGGCGTTTGATAAGCCACTGGCCGTGGCGATGTTCGTCTTTCTGGCGATCAGTTACGCCTGCCTGACCTGGGCATTCATGACGGATGATTTCTCGGTTGCCTATGTGGCCAATCACAGCAACAGCATGCTGCCGTGGTATTACAAATTCAGCGCGGTCTGGGGCGGCCACGAAGGCTCCCTGCTGCTCTGGGTGTTTATTCTCGGTGGCTGGACTCTGGCGGTCGCCAGTTTCAGCCGCAATATCCCCGATGACATGCGGGCCCGGGTGTTGAGTATCATGGGCCTGGTTGCCGTAGGCTTTATCCTGTTTACCGCAGCGACTTCCAATCCGTTTGATCGCCTCTTGCCCAATGTTCCGGAAGATGGCGCGGACCTTAACCCCCTGCTGCAGGATTTTGGGCTCATCGTACACCCCCCGACACTCTATATGGGGTATGTGGGCTTCTCGGTGGCTTTTGCCTTCGCCATTGCCGCATTGATCGGGGGTCGGCTAGATGCCGTCTGGGCGCGCTGGTCCCGGCCCTGGACCACAGTGGCCTGGGTATTCCTGACTCTGGGCATTTCCCTCGGCAGCTGGTGGGCCTACTATGAGTTGGGCTGGGGCGGCTGGTGGTTCTGGGATCCGGTAGAGAACGCCTCCTTCATGCCATGGCTGGTTGGCACGGCGCTGATCCATTCGCTGGCGGTCACCGAGAAGCGCGGTATCTTCAAAAGCTGGACCGTGCTGCTCGCGATAATGACGTTTGCACTCAGTCTGCTGGGTACTTTCCTTGTCCGTTCGGGTGTTCTGACCTCTGTCCATGCATTTGCGAATGATCCCGAGCGGGGTCAGTTCATACTGGTTATGCTGGCGATCACCGTTGTCGGCTCACTGATTCTGTTTGCCTTCAGAGCACCGGCGGTGCAGAGCAAGGCGCGTTATACCCTGCTGTCTCGCGAGACGCTGCTGCTGTTGAACAATGTTTTCCTGGTGGTTGCCATGTTCGCCGTGCTTCTGGGAACCCTCTTCCCACTGCTTCTGGATTATTTCGGCGGCGGAATGATCTCTGTTGGGGAACCCTACTTCAATTTCACGTTCGTGCCGCTGGCACTGGGGCTTGGTCTGGTGCTCGGTGTGGGCGTGGTCACCCGGTGGAAGGACACGCCAGGGCAACTGCTGATCAGCAAGCTGATTGTGCCCGCCATCGCAAGTGTATTGATTGCATTGATCATCCCGTTGCTGGTGGGCTTCTCAATCAGCCTTCTCTCATTCCTGGGGCTGGCTGTGGCCGCCTGGATTACCTTTGTGACTTTCCGTGATATGTGGGACAAGTCCGCAAGCCGCCATGGGCGCTGGCATGGGATGAAGCGGCTGTCGCGCAGCTACATGGGAATGGTCTTTGGTCACATCGGCCTTGCCTTCGCCATTGCCGGCGCCACGGTGGTCTCGCTCCATGGGGTCGAGCGTGATGTGCGCATGTCGCCGGGCGATACCGCGGAAATCGCCGGCTTTGAATGGCATTTTGTCGGCATGCGTGAGCGCCAGGGCGCGAACTTCATCGCGGATCAGGCCCAGTTTGATATCAGCCGTGACGGGAAGCACGTAGCTACTGTGCTGCCGGAGAAGCGCCACTATATTGTGCGAGGCACCGTGATGACCAACGCCGGGATCAACCCCGGGTTTTTCCGTGATCTGTTTGTTGCAATGGGTGAGCCGGTTGACGGTGCCATGGCCTGGGCCGTGCGTATTCAGTACAAGCCGCTTATCCGCTGGATCTGGCTGGGTTCCATCTTTATGGCCATTGGTGGTTTCCTGGCTGTGAGCGATAAACGCTATCGCATCCGTCAACCACATGCCCGCAGAGCATCCAGGGAGGCAGCCGAAGGGGGCGCAACGCAGGAGGCTACAGCATGAGAAGGGCATTGCTTTTTCTGCCTCTGATTCTGGTTGTGGCTCTGGGCTTTGTCCTTTACGAAGGGCTGGGCAAAGACCCGAGTAAGCTTGAATCTGCCCGGATTGGGAAACCGCTGCCTGAGTTCAGCCTTCCTCTGCTGATGGAAGATGAGACAAGGGTCAGTGAGGAGGCGCTTCACGGTGAGGTCGTGCTTCTCAACGTCTGGGCCACCTGGTGCGTGTCCTGTCGTCAGGAACATCCCTACCTGAATAAGCTTTCGAGAGAGGGCGTCAATCTGATTGGTCTGAACTACAAGGACGAGCGGGGATTGGCTCTGAACTGGCTCTCGGATCTGGGCGATCCCTATGCATTCAACATCTATGATCCCGAGGGGGTGTTGGGGTTTGATCTTGGTGTTTACGGGACTCCGGAGACCTTTCTGATTGATGCGGACGGCATTGTCCGGCACCGCCATGTGGGCGTTATCAATGAGAGAGTCTGGGAGAATGAACTGCGTCCGCTTTATGAGCAATATTCGGGGGGCACCTGATATGCGGGGACTGATTCTTGGGCTTCTGGTGGCCTTTGCTTTACCGGTGCTGGGTGAAGTCCAGACCAACCAGTTGGAAGATCCGGAGTTGAGGGAGCGCTACCAGAAGCTGACTCGCGAGCTTCGTTGTCCGACCTGCCAGAACGAGAACGTGGCCGAATCCGGGGCTCCGGTGGCCAATGATATCCGTCGTCACGTCCATCGGATGTTGGAGGAGGGAAAGACGGATGAGCAAATTATCGAATTCATGGTGGAGCGTTTCGGAGAATTTGTCCGTTACCGGCCAGAGATGTCGGCGCGAACCTATGTTCTCTGGTATGGCCCTTTCGTGGCGATCGGCGTGGGGGTCCTTGTTGTGATCATCCTGGCCTCAAGGGCCCGCAGACGTCGCCAGGGAGTAGATGATGCAGCCCTGAGCAAGGAAGAGCAGGAAAAAGTGGAACGCTGGCTGCGTGAATGAACTTCTGAAGTGAGCAATTATTCATGGGTATGACTTTCTGGGTACCGCTGGTACTTCTGACACTCCTGGCTCTGGCATTTCTGATTTATCCGCTGGTCTTTTTTCAGCCGAGCAAGGATCGTATCGACCGTCGTCAGCAGAATCTGGCGACCTATCGCTCCAGAATGGAGGAGCTCGATGCGGAGCTGGAATCAGGTAATATCGAGAAGGAAACCTACGAGAAGCTCAAGGTCGAGATGGAGGCAAACCTCCTTGAGGACGTCGGTGACCCGGAAACGGTTTCCGAACAGCCCATTCAGGGTTCCCGTCGTGTGGTCTGGGCTGTGACGATCACCGTAATGGTGGCAGTGCCTCTCGGTGCTTTCTATTTCTATGATCGTTTCGGATTTCAGGATGAGCTCGCTCACGCACGGGAGATCTCCCAGATGCAGGAGCTTGTTCAGTCCGACCCCGCCGAGATGTTTCGACTGCTCAGTGATCTTCGTGAGCGCCTGGAAGCTGAGCCGGACCACGTGGAAGGCTGGACAGTCCTGGCCCGTTCCAATATGCAGCTTGAGCGTTATGATGAAGCGGCCGAGGCGTTCGGAGAGCTGGCAGCGGCCATGGAGCGCACTGAAGAGGGGACGCCCGGGTCCGCCTGGGGACTGCAGGCGCAGGCACTGTTCATCGGCGCCCAGGGACGTATGACACCTGAGGTTCGGGAAGCGATTGAGAAAGCGCGTGCCCACAATCCGGATGAAGTGAACGCGCTTTCCTTGCTCGGGATTTCCTCCTTCCAGGCCGGAAGTTATCGTGAAGCCGTTGGTTACTGGGAGCGGATTCTGGAAGTGGCGCCGGATCATCCTCAGGCTGGCAGTGTGCGGCAGGGCATCGTCCGGGCGTACAATGAGCTCGGTGAGCCGGTTCCTCAGGAATTGTTGGCACCGGCTGATGTGGCCGCCAATGCAGCTGCTGATGCGAACATAACGACTCAGGTCCAATTGTCCGAGCAGGCGGCATCCGATGTTACCGAGGAGGATGTGGTCTTTGTGTATGCCCGCGCCATGGATGGTCCGCCCCGGCCCCTGTCCATTGCCAGGCTACATGTCGGTGATCTGCCAACGGATGTGACTCTGGATGGCACCATGGGCATGACGGAAGAAGATGGGATTCGGCCCGGTCAGGAGATTATGCTGGTTGCCAGGGTATCGCGCGATGGCAATGCAACACCCCAGCCAGGTGATTGGCAAGGGCAGGCTGGTCCCTTCACGGTGGGTCAGCAGACCACAGTTGACCCAATCAGGATCAGTCAGCCAATTGAATAGGGGCTAATCAGGGGAGCCCTGATAAAGCCTTCGCTGCAGCTAATTCCCGTGCTGTGGCTACCTTCCCTGGGGGGCAGCCATTCGGCTGCCTCCCTTTCCTTCCGCCAGATGTCTATCCCAGACGATGCATGGGCTGGCCCGACAGGCGCCGTAAGGTTTCCACCAGCTGCTCCCCGTCCCAG
>SLIH01000145.1 GCA_007135745.1 Halomonas sp.
GGATCGGGATTGGTCGGCAGGGTTTTCTCCGCCTTCGTTATTGTGTTCGGCATCACTGCCGGTTTCCAGGCATCCAGTGACCAGAAATGCAGCGAGACAAATGCTGAGGGGGCTCGATGAACGCATCAAGGCAGGGCTCTCCATGCTGGTTGATCTACAAACGTCCTTGCTGATAGCAACTATTGGCGCGTATTTATACCGAACCAGTGGGTTATATTTCAACCCTTATGTTGAATGTAAGGTAAATATCCTAAAAACATGAAAAGACAGGCAAAAAATTGCCCAGGATTTCCTGGGCCAGGCAGGATTACTGTGCGGCGCGTCTGGCAGGCAGCTCCGGGTGGTCAAGATCTACTACGTAGACGCTGTTGCGGCCGCCACGCTTGGCTTCGTAGCAGCCACGATCGGCGGCATCAAGCACCGCTTCGGCATCATCGAGGGATCCGCTCAGCTCGGCAATTCCGATGCTCGCGCTGAGTTGGAAGCTTTGACCCTCCCAGTGGAAAATGAAGCGCTCAACGTTGCGTCGTAGCTGCTCTGCTATTTTTTCAGCCACTTCCAGGGGGCAGTAATAGAGGATCAGCGCAAATTCGTCTCCCCCAAGGCGGGCGAGAATATCGCCCTCACGCAGCTGCGTGCGCAGGATCTGGCAAAGCTGGATCAGGCATTCATCTCCGGCGGCATGGCCGCAGGTATCATTGACGTCCTTGAAATAATCCAGGTCAAAAAAACAGAGCACGTGGTGGGCGTTTTCGCTCTGCGCAATATCGATCACTATATTGAGTCGCCGTTTGAACTCGCGGCGGTTGATCAGGCCGGTAAGGGCATCATGGGTTGCCTCGTACGTCAGTTCGTCCACGCGGGTCCGGTCTTCAGAGATATCCTCAGCCACCAGGATGTAGTCACGGGTTCTGCCTCGACGGTCCTTGATGGCACTGAAGGTATAACGCAACCACAGATGATCGTTTCCTTTCTTCCATGGCTGGTCGACTGTGATTTCACGATTGCCATTGTCCAACTGATGGCGAAGTCGGTTGAGATTGACCGGACTGGACGCCATTTCAGAGTACTGGTCAACCAGTGTGGAAAGTGGATGGCCGATGAGTTCGTCAGCCTCCAGCCCCAGAGTTCGGCAGAGCCTGGAATTGATCGACTGGATATAGCCGGCCCTGGAGATGCGCGCCATGCCCACCCCCGCGTGTTCGAGTGTCGCACGCAGTTCCCGTTCGGACTTCGCCATTCGTCCTGCAAACCACCAGAAGAGGCTCATGGCGACGACTGCCGTCAGTGCCAGTATGCCAAGCACGATGATAAGTAGAATGCCATTCAACCACCGGTCTGCTTCACCGAGTGTGCGCGAGAATTCCATTTCCAGATCGCTCAGGAGACCATTGATGTCATGGATCTCGCTTCGGATATCCAGCAGTTGATTGGGGGTTAGGCGACCCTCTTCGAGCATGTCGGCCAGGGACTCAAGGCGAAGAATGTGGTTGTCCGTGCGTCGCCAGATATCCATGGATTGCTGGAAATAGTTAACCTCTTCGAAGTATTGGAAAAGCCAGATGAGGCGGGTTATGTCGTTGGGATGATTGCCGCCCTGTAGAAAGCCCTCCCGTGCGGCTGCCAGGTCAGGAGAAGACTGCTCAAGGGCGAGGCGTGCCTTCAGGTCTCCCAGGGGTATAGCCAGACCGCTGCGGGCCTGCGCCAGGTCATCGGGGTTGGCGCTGGCAGCGTATCGATCCAGATAGTAGACGGCATCCTGGCGTCCTTTGGACCAGTAGCTCTCGCCGGTTACGTAGGCGCGCAGGCCGGATTTGATTTCCAGAACGGCAAAGACAAGGAGAAAAGCCAGAATGAGAAAAATCAGGATGCCGCCCAACCCCGATACCATCACGGAGCGGGAAGCCCCCTGGAAGCCGGTTTTACGGACTGCCGGTCCGTTCGGCTTCGGTTTGTGCTGCTGTAAACGCATAGACACTGCCATGAAATGACACCTCCTTGTTCAGCTACAACCGCGCACCACGGTTCCAGCTTATCCCCCGGCGGGCAGTAATACTGTTACTGCCTGTGACAGTTTATGACCGGGAAATGGTCAGCTATTCGAGCCGAAGAGCTCCATTGCCAGCGCCACCCGCGATTCCGGTTCAGCGGGGATATCCTCGATAGCTTCGACCCGACGTAGCCGGGGAAGCAGGCCGCACCCGTTGGCGACCTGTATGGCGAGCCCGGGGCGCGCGTTGAGCTCAAGCATCAGTGGACCCCGATTGCGATCCACTACCAGATCAGCTCCGAGGTAACCCAGGCCGGTTAACTCATGGCATCGCGCAGCCAGTGTCAGCAATTGCTGCCAGTCGGGAATAAGTATGTGGTCCAGGGCTGCCCCGGTGTCGGGCTGGGTATGAATGCGGCGCGAGAACTGAACCGCATGGACCCCCGCACCCGTAGTGAGATCGAGTCCAACACCTATAGCCCCCTGATGGAGGTTGGCTTTGCCGTCGGATGCATGGGTCGCAAGTCGTAGCATCGCCATGACCGGTACACCCCGAAAGATAATGACCCGAATGTCCGGTACACCCTCAATGGAAAGCTTGTTGAAATAGGGTTCTGGTTCAATGAGGTCCTCAATCAGGGCCACATCGGGCACGCCCGAGAGCGAGTAGAGCCCAGCAAGGATGTTGGAGCAGTGTCTTGCCAGATCTGGAAGCGAAAGCGAGGCTCCGGACGCCTTGATGAAGCGTTCTCGTTCTCGATCGGTAATCACCAGTATGCCTTTCCCGCCGGCACCTTTGGCCGGTTTTACCGCGAACCCGGATAGCCCGGAAACCCTTTCGGAGAGGCCTTTGAGCGCATGCTGGGTGTCCAGCACGGCCTGGAGCCGAGGTGTGGGGAGGAGGTGTTTTTCCGCAAGTTTCTTGGTCCGGAGCTTGTCATCCACCAGAGGATAAAGTGAGCGCTCATTGTAGCGGGCAATGTAATCGATATTGCGTCGATTCATTCCCAGAATGCCGCTCCGGCGCAGGGCCCGGACCGATGTAATGGGCATTTACTGACTCCCGGATAGTTCTCGGAACCGGTAAAGTTCGGATAATTTGTACCCGGTATATTGGCCAGTAAGCAGTATCAGGGCAAGAATGATTAAGTGGATTTCAGGGAAGTTAAATGTCAGGTGCTCCACAAGTGACCATTGCATCGCAACAAAGGCGAACACGGCAACC
>SLIH01000179.1 GCA_007135745.1 Halomonas sp.
CAGATAGCTTCGGTCCACGTCCGGGAAAAGGCCGCGGCGAATCGCATTGGTCAGATCCTGCTCCAGGCTGGTCTTGGCCATGCTGAAAATGCTGGTGCCGAACATTTCCCGGATGGTTTCCTCGTTGCGATGGGCCAGCTCATAGATGACGGGATCCTGGGCACTTGAACGGAAAAGTGCCAGATAGGTGTTGTAGACAAACTCTTCCTCATTTTGCGCCTGTTCGCGCAACGTACAGAGCTGTTCATTAAGATCGAGTACAAAGTTGCTGAGCAGCGCACCGAAGATGGCCTCTTTGTCCTCGAAATAATTGTAGAAAGTGCCAGCGGCCAGGCCGGTGCGGCGAATAATGTCACGGATGGTGGCGCGTTCGTAGCCACGTTCGTGGAAGCATTCCCTCGCTGCTCGCAGGATTGCGTTGCGGTTCCTGATCCGGTTGAGTTCACGTTTTCCGGGTTTCCTGACATCCATATCCTGTCCTCAAGTACACAAGTCATCACCCGCCTGTTGAGCGGGAGGCCGTTAGGTTATAATTGCGCGTCCTGATTTTCCATGCCCGCAAGGTAGTTTATGTCTGATCGTACCCATCCTGAAAGTCGTCCTGCTGATCCGGAGGCGCGTGACAGGCTGAACCGGCTGCAGAAGCGCCTGCAGCGTGAAACCGGTAATGCCATCACGGACTTCAACATGATTGAGGATGGCGACCGGATTCTGGTCTGCCTCAGCGGCGGAAAAGATTCCTACACCATGCTCGATATGCTCCGGATCCTCCAGCGCCGGGCGCCGGTGCGGTTCGAACTGATCGCCGTCAACCTTGATCAGAAGCAGCCGGGCTTTCCGGAACATGTTCTGCCCCAGTACATGGAAAGTCAGGAGGTGGAGTTCCATGTGCTGGAAAAAGATACCTACAGCATCGTGAAGGACCGGGTGCCGGAAGGGAAGACCACCTGCGGACTCTGTTCGCGTTTACGTCGGGGTATTCTATACAACTTTGCCGAGGAAAAGGGTGCCACCAAGATTGCATTGGGCCACCACCGGGACGACATACTCGAGACGCTGCTGCTGAACATGTTCCATGGGGGCACGCTCAAGGCTATGCCGCCCAAGCTCTTCAGTGATGATGGCCGTAATACGGTGATCCGGCCGCTGGCCTATTGCCGTGAGGCCGATATTGCTGCCTATGCAGAACTGCGGGATTTCCCGATCATTCCCTGCAACCTCTGTGGCTCCCAGGAAAATCTGCAGCGTCAGATGGTTAAGGAACTGCTGCAGGACTGGGACAAACGGTATCCGGGGCGGATTGAAAACATGTTCCGTGCGCTGCGTAATGTCGTGCCCTCGCACCTGGCTGATCCACGCCTTTACGATTTTGACGGTGCCCCGTCCGGGGGAAACGCCGCGGCTGCGGGTGAGGAGACCCCCTATGGGCGTGTCGAGGTTGTGAACCTCTAACTGCTGTCCAGTCTGGGCGTCGTCAGGCTGCCGCCAGATTGCGCCGGCCTGAGAGCGTTAGAGCGCGTTCGTACCCCTGGAAATAGAGCGTCCAGTCTTCCGGCTTCAGGTCTGTGGCGGCGGCCCAGGTCGCGGTCAGGCTCCCTGCGTCCATTGTTTTCGCCAGCTGATCCGGATTTTTTTCACTGTGGCGAAGCAGGGCGCAAACTGCTACAGCGGTTGCGTAGGTCAGATTGTTCACCAGTTCATGATGCGGGTCGTTGAGGAAAGAGTGCTGGCCTGCGAAGCCTCTCACACGGCTGGCAAGCTCCGGTTGAAACGCCAGCCAGTCATCCCACAGGCGCCGATGCCAGCTCGCATCCAGCCCGTATATGCCGAGCCGGTTGGAGGAGGGCTGCCAGGGGCTGAAACCGGTAGTCCAGGCGGCACCGAGCAGCAGGGATTCGAAGAGTCGCGATTCCACGCCGAGCTGCCGCAGCACCGGTTGCACCATCTGAGTAAGAAACCCGTTCGCCTGCTGTTCCATGATGCCACCTCCAGTCAGGGTAGCGCCTGATTGGCAACTTCCTTAAAAAGCACTCACAACAACCAATTAGCGAGTGCTCTTCATATCGGTTGAAGCTTTTCATGTTAACTACCTGTCAAGTTAGCAGGGATTGATGGCTGTGCAAGGAAAATGATTACTTTTTGTTCAGTGTGGGCGATGCTCGCCAGCGCCGATCGGCGCTGGCGGAAGTTTCACTGGGTCAGGCAGGATCAGATGATGCGCGAGAAAGCGCCTTGTTTCTGCTGTTGGTAGGCGTCGAAGAGCTTGCAGATGGCCCGGATAAGGAGCCGGCCAGGGGTTTTTACGTCCAGGCGAGTGTCATCCTGGCTGATCAGGCCGTCCTGGACCAGGCCACTGAGGGGCTGGCGCAACTCGCTGAAATAGGCGTCAAAATCCTCGTTCCATGTGGCCTGGAATTGCGCCTTGTCGAGTGTGAAATGGCAGATCAGTGCCATAATGACCCAACGGCGGATGCGATCATCGCGGTTGAGCATCAGCCCTTTCTTCAGGGGAGCGCGATGGAAATCGATTTCCATCTCCCAGGCAGCCTGCTCATGGTGGTTCTGGAAATAGGCGTGTTCGGTCTGTCCGATGGCGGAAACGCCCATCCCGATCAGGTCACATTCTCCGTGGGTGGTATAGCCCTGGAAGTTCCTGTGCAGAGTGCCATCGCGCTGTGCCTGGGCCAGCGGGTCTTCCGGGCGGGCGAAGTGGTCCATACCGATATAGACATAGCCCGCTTCCAGCAGACGGTTGATGCTGTCCTGAAGGATCTGCAGTTTCTCTGCCGGTGAGGGAAGGTCGTCGCCCCGAATTCGCTGCTGCGGCATGAATCGATCCGGAAGGTGGGCATAGTTGAATACCGAAAGCCGGTCCGGCAACAGCTCGATGACCTGCTCCAGGGTTTCAGCAAAGGTTTCGCGGGTCTGATGGGGCAGCCCGTAGATCAGATCCAGATTGATGGAGCCGAAACCCAGCTCACGGGCTTCCTGGAGACGGTGAATCACCATCTCCGCTGGCTGGATACGGTTAACCGCCTTCTGGACTGTGGGATTGAAATCCTGCACGCCCAGGCTGATCCGGTTGAACCCGATCTCGCGCAGCACCTCAAGGGTGTCCGGCCCGCACTCACGCGGATCAATCTCAATGGAATGGTCACCGCTGTCATCATCGGCGATCACAAAATGACGGCGCAGCTCTGCCATCAGCCC
>SLIH01000355.1 GCA_007135745.1 Halomonas sp.
ATGCTCAAGGAGACCGGTGTCTGCGCCGTACCGGGTGATGCTTTCGGGGAAAGCTGCACCAACTCCATCCGATTTGCTTTCTCAGCGACAACCGAGCGCATTCAGGAAGCCTTTGATCGTATAATTCCATGGATGAAAAAGCAGAAATTCTGAATGACCGATTGTCTGCGCCGACAGGGACGCTGTAATGCTTAAACTGCTGCGCTTCGTCGCGGTTTTACCTCTGACACTATTCGGTGGCTGCGCCACGATCAGCCCTTACACCGTGGACGAGGCCACCATTGAAGACTTCCTTCAGAAGCAGGTGAACGCCTTCGGTCGCCAGCAGCGGGAGAATGGGTTGCCTCTCAGTCTGGAGCTGGAACGCAGCAAGGTCACCCTGGGACCGGATGGGCGGCAGGTTGCCATCGTCGATTTTGAGGGCACGGCAACACTGGAGGCCTTTATTACCCGTATTCCCATCGGCCTGGCACTCAAGGTTGAAGGCGCTCCGGTGTACGACCCTGAAGAAAAAGCCGTTTACATCCGTGACCTCAAGCTGCTGGAAACAATGGTCCGCTCCGGCGGTAACGCCATTGATCTCGGTCCCTACACGGGTACGCTCAGTGATGTTGCGGCCCGCTTTCTCAATGAACAACCCGTCTATCGTCTGGATGAATCAGACGCCCGACAGCGCCTTTTCAGCAGAATGAACCTGGGCATCGAAGTACGCCCGGGGCGGCTGGCACTGGTCCCGGGCGGAAAACGTGTGGATCAGCCAGAGTAACCACCCGGATTTCAGGCTTTACTCCCACTCCCCAGCAAGTCCTCGTTCAACGAAATCAGCTCATCCTGAAGCGGCACCAGATCATAGGTGGTTTCCATATTTTCGGGATCTACCAGAGTGGTCGGCGTCAGATAGACACGGGGCGTTTGATAAAGGAGCTTGATGGCCTTGAAATGCGATGGGGCCACATAGCGTTCCGGCATCTCCTGCTCCAGCCACTCCCTGACCCGCGGTGCTTCGCTGGAAGCCATGGACGGAAACAGGTGGTGCTCCACATGATGACTGAAACGAAAATGCAAACGGTCGAGCAGCGGATGGGTGCGCACACTCATGGAATTGTCCAGTGGATTGTTGGATTCAGTCTGGGGCCGCAGAAAATGGTTGGTCAGGATATACCCCTGACCAACGGTATTGGCAAGCATCAGCGGAATCAGCACGGTAAAAACAGCCAACCAGCCTGAAAACACAGCCAGAGTCAGCCATGCCAAAGCAGAAAAAGCCGACTGAACAATCGCTTTGTTACGGTTGAATCCCTTGAATTCACTCCGGTTCCGAGTCTGGAACCAGAGCACCAACTGGGCGTGAAAAATAAAGGAATAGGTCAGAAACAGATAGCTGTACCAGGTTCCGGAGCCCGGCGCCAGGCGAAGAAAGCCTTTCAGTTTCGGCTTCATCTGATAACGCTTCATGGTGCCAAAGCTGTCCGGATCCCGATCGCCCTGATTGGTATTGCCATGGTGGGCACGGTTGTGCCAGGCCCGCCAGAATTCCGGTGGAATCAACATGGGGCCAAAGCCCAGCCAGCCAAAGAAATTCTGCCAGCGCCTCGACATCCCGGCCGCTCCATGCAGAACTTCGTGGGCCAGGAACGCCTGGGCCACCAGGGAGTTGCCAACAGCCAAGGCAAGCAACAGGTTCCCCCACCACGGCAACCCAAGGGCAAGAATCGCCCAGATACCGCCGACGATAACGGCAGTCAGCGGCAGAAACCAGATTACCCGCCATGTTTTCGGCGTAAACGTGTCCTCTGGAAGATCCTGCCTGATTTTTTTACGAATGTTCTTTTCGTCTGCCTTCCCATAGCTGCATTCCAGACGATCCTGCATACCAGCCTCCTTGTAGAGTACATGTGTGCGCCGAATGATATGAGCGCACACGTGTTAGGTCAACTCCTGTGGTAAAGTTTGTGACCCTATCACCGGAAATGAGACTGAAGACGGACCTATCCGCATTCCGTGGGGAGGATATTGAAAACAAGAAAAAAAGGGGGGGCTGGAACCGGCTTCTGATGCCAGAAAAGCCAGTTCCAGTGAAGATCACAGGAAAAGAAGCTAGAAGGTCAGTGGTTTTTCCGATCCTCTATCAGGTTTTCGACAACACTGGGATCTGCCAACGTGGAGGTGTCACCCAGGTTGTCATAGTCGCTTGCCGCAATCTTGCGGAGTATACGGCGCATGATTTTTCCAGAGCGCGTCTTGGGCATTCCCGGCGCCCACTGAATGACGTCGGGCTTGGCAATGGCGCCGATGCGTTCACGCACCCAGCCAACCAGCTCCTGGCGAAGCTCGTCATTGGGATCAATTCCCCTCATAAGCGTGACATACACATAGATCCCCTGCCCTTTGACCTCATGGGGGTACCCAACCACTGCCGCTTCCGCGATCTTGGGATGGGCAACCAGGGCGCTTTCGATTTCAGCGGTTCCCAGTCGATGCCCGGAGACATTCAGCACATCGTCCACACGACCCGTAATCCAGTAGTAACCGTCTTCGTCACGCCGCACGCCATCTTCCGTGAAATAGATCCACTTATAGGCGCTGAAGTAGGTTTTCATGAAACGCTCATGATCCCCGTAGACGGTGCGCATTTGTCCCGGCCAACTGTCCTTGATCCCGAGATTGCCGGATGCGGCCCCGTCCAGCTCATTGCCTTCTGAATCCAGCACCACGGGCTTGACACCAAAGAACGGCCAACAGGCAGAGCCCGGCTTGAGGTCGGTTGCTCCCGGCAACGGAGTGAGCATGATGCCGCCGGTTTCGGTCTGCCACCAGGTATCCACAATGGGACACTGCTCATTACCAATCACCCGGTAGTACCACTCCCAGGCCTGCGGGTTGATGGGCTCACCGACCGAACCAAGCAACCTCAGGCTCTTGCGGGACGTGCCTTTCATGACATCGTCGCCGCCGGCCATCAACGCACGAATCGCCGTAGGCGCGGTGTACAGAATGCTGACATTGTGCTTGTCCACGATCTGACCAATTCGTGAAGCATCGGGATAATTGGGCACCCCCTCAAAAATCAGCGTGGTGGCGCCATTGGCCAGGGGGCCATAGAGGATGTAGCTGTGACCGGTGATCCAGCCAAAATCGGCAGTGCACCAGTAAACCTCACCCCGGCGATAATCAAATACGTATTCGTGGGTCATGCTGGCATAG